>NZ_JBJQMA010000014.1:0-126959 GCF_046486065.1 Escherichia sp. WS547
TGCCAGACCGCAAGGTGTTTTAACAAATCAAAAGGGGTTTTAATAACTGGCTTAAAGCTGAAAGCTTTCCGGAACCCCCAGCCTAGCTGGGGGTTTTCTGTGCACAAAAAACGCCCCCTTATGGAGAAAGGAGGCGTCTGGCGTTAGATTTCAACCTGAGTACCCAGTTCGATAACCCTGTTTGGTGGGATTTCAAATTGATCCGGCGCACGCAGCGCATTACGTTGCAGCAGCAAGTACAGCTTGCCGCGCAGACGCAAATACCACGGGCGTTTGCCGAGGATCAACGACTCATGCGACATAAAGAAGGAGGTTTCCATCATCCGGCAACTTAATCCTTCCAGACCGCAGCGGTGGAATACTTCTTCCACGTTTGGCGTTTCTCGCCAACCATAACTTGCCACCACGCGCCAGAACGTGGGCGACAGTTGTTCAATCTGTACCCGACGGACGTTATGGACATAAGGCGCGTCTTCGGTGCGCAGAGTTAACAGAATCACCCGCTCATGCAATACCTTGTTATGTTTAAGGTTATGCATCAGCGCAAAGGGAATGACGTTGATTGCACGCGACATATACACCGCGGTCCCGGGCACGCGAACGGGCGGTGATTTCTCCAGCGAAGCAATCATCGCCTCCAGAGAGTTACCATGTTCATGCATCCGCCGCAGCAAACGGAAACGTTCGCTCTTCCAGGTGGTCATCACGATAAACATCACCGTACCGAGGCTCAATGGCAACCAGCCGCCGGAGAGCAGTTTATCGAGGTTAGCGGTGAACAATGGAATATCGACACAAAGGAAAGCAATCAGGATCAGCGCAACAAAATACTTATTCCAGTGCCAGTTCTGACGCGCCACGGTAGTCGAGAGAATAGACGTCAGCACCATGGTTCCGGTCACCGCAATCCCGTACGCCGCCGCCAGGTTGCTGGAGTGCTCAAAGCTGACAACCACAATCACGACCGCGACATAGAGCATCCAGTTCACAAACGGAATATAGATTTGCCCTGACTCCATTTCGGAGGTGTGAATAATGCGCATCGGCGACAAATATCCCAGACGTACCGCCTGACGCGTCAATGAGAAGACGCCAGAGATAACCGCCTGCGAGGCAATTACCGTCGCCAGTGCGGCGATGATCAGCAGCGGGATCAGCGCCCAGTCCGGTGCCAACAGGAAGAACGGGTTCTTAATCGCTTCCGGGTTCTTTAACAACAACGCTCCCTGACCGAAGTAATTAAGGATCAAGGAAGGTAATACGACGGTGAACCACGCCAGGCGAATAGGGAACTTACCAAAGTGCCCCATATCAGCATACAGCGCCTCGACCCCCGTAATCGACAGCACCACTGCCCCTAATGCAATAAAAGAAACCGTTTTGTATTCAAGGAAGAAATGCACCGCCCACATCGGATTCAGCGCATGCAGCACTTCCGGGTTAGCAATAATGCTACGTAACCCCAGTACTGCCAGAATCAAAAACCAGGTCAGCATGATCGGCGCAAACAGCTTACCGACCATAGCCGTGCCATGTTTTTGAATCATAAATAGTAAAGTGAGAACGATGATTGAGAGGGGAACTATCCAGGTATCCAGCTGCGGGGCGACGATTTCCAGACCTTCAATGGCTGACATCACCGAAATAGCGGGTGTTATGACGACTTCACCATAGAAAAAGCTGCCGCCGATTAGCCCCATAATCACCAGCATTGATGTGGTTCGCGCCGACGTATTACGCCCGGCAAGCGACATCAACGTCAGGATCCCCCCTTCACCGGCGTTATCTGCCCGCATCACGAAGGTGAGATATTTAATGGAAACCACAAAGATTAGCAGCCAGAAGATCAGCGATAAAAAGCCAAACACGGCATCGCGTTCAACGCCAAAACCAAACTGGCCGGACAAACATTCACGAAGTGTATATAACGGGCTGGTACCAATATCGCCGTAGACAACTCCAATCGCCGCGAGGGTAATCGCGGGCAATGATTGCTTATTATCAGTGCTCATAGACTAGTCTTTCGTTGAAATATGAAATGTGTGCTTAGTCCCTTGGCCCACAAAAAAGCGCACAGTATGCACGATTAACGGCAAAATCGTACTCCTAAATGCGGCCACATTAACCTGGCTCAAAGAAAAATACCCCCCCTTTGAGACTATTTTAGCCACCAGCAAGAAACGTCTATACTCGCAATTTACGCAGAACTTTTGACGAAAGGACGCCACTTCATTATGGCTCACCCTCATTTATTAGCGGAAAGAATTTCCCGCCTGAGCAGTTCGTTGGAAAAGGGGCTTTATGAACGTAGCCACGCCATCCGCTTGTGTTTATTAGCGGCATTAAGTGGTGAAAGTGTGTTCCTCCTTGGCCCGCCAGGCATTGCCAAAAGTTTGATCGCCCGGCGCTTAAAATTCGCCTTTCAGAATGCCCGCGCGTTTGAATATCTGATGACCCGCTTCTCCACGCCGGAAGAGGTTTTTGGTCCCCTTTCTATTCAGGCGCTAAAAGATGAAGGGCGCTATGAACGTTTAACCAGCGGTTACCTGCCGGAAGCAGAAATCGTCTTTCTGGATGAGATCTGGAAAGCGGGCCCGGCAATTCTTAATACCTTGCTCACCGCCATTAACGAGCGCCAGTTCCGCAACGGTGCACACGTAGAAAAAATCCCGATGCGCCTGCTGGTGGCGGCCTCCAACGAGCTGCCGGAAGCAGACAGCAGTCTGGAAGCGTTATATGACCGCATGCTGATTCGTCTGTGGTTAGATAAAGTGCAGGATAAAGCGAATTTCCGCTCCATGCTGACCAGTCAACAGGATGAAAACGACAATCCGGTTCCTGCCTCCTTGCAGGTCACAGATGAAGAATATGAACGCTGGCAGAAAGAGATTGGTGAAATTACGCTGCCCGATCATGTATTTGAGCTGATTTTTATGCTGCGCCAGCAACTGGATAAATTACCGGATGCGCCTTATGTCTCGGATCGTCGCTGGAAAAAAGCGATCCGCTTATTGCAGGCCAGCGCCTTTTTTAACGGTCGCAGTGCTGTTGCCCCGGTTGATCTCATTTTGCTGAAAGATTGCCTGTGGTATGACGCGCAAAGCCTGAATTTGATACAACAACAAATTGATGTATTGATGACCGGTCATGCCTGGCAACAGCAAGGGATGTTGACCCGCCTGGGCGCGATTGTGCAACGTCACCTGCAACTACAGCAGCAACAAAGCGATAAAACAGCCTTAACGGTAATTCGTCTGGGCGGCATTTTCAGCCGTCGTCAGCAGTATCAACTCCCTGTTAACGTTACTGCTTCCACTCTGACTCTGCTGCTGCAAAAACCGTTAAAACTGCATGATATGGAAGTGGTTCATATCTCCTTTGAGCGTAACGCGCTGGAACAGTGGCTGAGTAAAGGTGGTGAAATTCGCGGCAAACTGAACGGTATCGGCTTTGCTCAGAAATTGAATCTGGAAGTGGATAGCGCCCAACATCTTGTTGTACGCGATGTAAGTTTACAAGGCAGTACGTTGGCACTTCCCGGTTCATCGGCTGAAGGTCTGCCAGGTGAAATAAAACAACAACTGGAAGAGCTTGAAAGCGACTGGCGCAAGCAACACGCTTTATTCAGCGAACAGCAAAAATGTCTGTTTATCCCTGGCGACTGGTTAGGTCGCATTGAAGCCAGCCTACAGGATGTCGGCGCACAGATTCGCCAGGCACAACAATGCTAACGCTGGATACGCTTAATGTGATGCTGGCCGTCAGCGAAGAGGGATTGATCGAAGAGATGATCATCGCGCTGCTGGCCTCACCGCAGCTGGCAGTCTTCTTTGAAAAATTCCCACGACTGAAGGCGGCAATCACTGATGATGTTCCCCGCTGGCGTGAGGCGCTGCGCAGTCGGCTGAAAGATGCCCGAGTCCCGCCGGAACTCACCGAAGAGGTGATGTGCTATCAGCAAAGCCAGCTCCTCTCCACGCCGCAGTTTATTGTGCAGCTACCACAGATCCTGGACTTACTGCATCGTCTGAATTCCCCATGGGCAGAACAAGCCCGACAGTTGGTTGATGCTAACAGCACGATCACTTCAGCGTTACACACGCTTTTTCTCCAGCGTTGGCGTTTAAGTCTGATCGTGCAAGCAACGACGTTAAATCAACAGCTATTAGAAGAAGAACGCGAACAACTGTTGAGTGAAGTTCAGGAACGCATGACGCTGAGCGGACAACTTGAACCGATTCTCGCAGATAACAATACCGCAGCTGGTCGTCTGTGGGATATGAGCGCCGGTCAGCTTAAACGTGGCGACTATCAGTTGATTGTGAAATACGGTGAATTTCTTAACGAACAGCCGGAACTGAAACGCCTGGCAGAACAGCTGGGGCGTTCCCGGGAAGCCAAATCAATACCGCGCAACGATGCGCAGATGGAAACCTTCCGCACCATGGTGCGCGAACCGGCGACGGTTCCTGAGCAGGTTGATGGTCTGCAACAAAGCGATGATATTTTACGTCTCCTGCCGCCAGAACTGGCGACACTAGGGATAACAGAACTGGAGTATGAGTTTTACCGTCGGCTGGTGGAAAAACAGTTGCTCACCTATCGCCTGCACGGTGAGTCGTGGCGAGAAAAAGTGATCGAACGTCCGGTGGTACATAAAGATTACGACGAACAGCCGCGCGGACCGTTTATTGTCTGTGTGGATACTTCCGGCTCAATGGGCGGCTTTAATGAACAGTGTGCGAAAGCGTTCTGCCTGGCCTTGATGCGCATTGCTCTCGCTGAAAACCGGCGCTGCTATATTATGCTATTTTCCACCGAGATCGTCCGTTATGAGCTTTCAGGCCCACAAGGCATCGAACAAGCGATCCGCTTTTTAAGTCAGCAGTTTCGTGGCGGCACCGATCTGGCCAGTTGTTTTCGCGCCATTATGGAACGCTTGCAAAGTCGGGAGTGGTTTGACGCCGATGCGGTGGTGATTTCTGATTTTATCGCCCAGCGGTTGCCTGACGACGTGACGAGCAAAGTGAAAGAGTTGCAGCGGGTACATCAGCATCGCTTTCATGCCGTGGCGATGTCGGCACATGGCAAACCCGGCATCATGCGCATTTTCGATCATATCTGGCGCTTTGATACCGGGATGCGAAGCCGCCTGCTCAGACGCTGGCGGCGATAAACAATTACAGCAGAGAAGGGACGCTCTCGCGAACAGCTGCCGGCCATACACCACACTGAACCTGGCCGATATGCGGCAGTTGCAGCAGCAGCATGGTCAAACGAGACTGGCCGATACCGCCGCCGATGGTCTGCGGCATTTCACCGCGCAGCAGCGCCTGATGCCACTCCAGCTGCAGACGATCTTCATCACCGGTCAGCGCCAGCTGATGCTTCAACGTATCGGCATCCACGCGGATCCCCATGGAAGAAAGCTCAAACGCATCTTCCAGTACCGGGTTCCATACCAGAATATCGCCGTTCAGACCCGCATGGCCCAGCTCTGACGGGGTGCTCCAGTCATCATAATCCGGTGCGCGCACGTCGTGACGATGACCATCACTCAACTTGCCGCCAATCCCGACGAGGAATACCGCGCCAAGATCTTTCGCAATCGCCCGCTCACGCCCTTTGGCATCGAGATCCGGATAACGAGACAGTAACTCCTGGCTGTGTACGAAGTGGATCTGATCCGGCAGGAACGGTGCCAGGCCAAACTCTTCGCTAACCGCAGCTTCGGTTGCTTTAATTCCCGCCCAGATCGCCTCTACCGTGCTTTTCAGAGTCGAGAATTGACGCTCGCCGTCGCCCATTACGCGTTCCCAGTCCCACTGGTCTACATAGACCGAGTGCAACGGAGAAAGACGGTCTTCATCGGGGCGAAGGGCTTTCATGTGCGTGTACAGCCCTTCGCCCGCGCTGAAGTCGTGTTGCCCTAAGGTCTGACGTTTCCACTTCGCCAGTGAATGAACCACTTCGAACTGGGCATCAGGCAGAGCTTTTACTTTTACCTGCACCGCTTTTTCACAGCCCGACAAGTTATCCTGCGTGCCATCCCCCACACGGCTAAGAATCGGCGCCTGGACTTCGATCAGCCCCAGACGTTCTTCCAGTTGACGAGAAAAGTGAGATTTCACGAAGCTAATTTGGCGTTGTTTGGCAATGTAAGCGGTTTTCATTTTTTATACTCCTGCGTCCTGTTGCTTATGATTAAGCAACAAAAACCGGCACACATGCAATAATCATTCAATAAAAAGCCTAACTCACTTTTGATTCATTAAAAAAGAAGGCTAAAATAGAATGAATCATCAATCCGCATAAGAAAATCCTATGGAAAATTATCTAATCGACAATCTGGACCGTGGCATCCTGGAAGCATTAATGGGCAATGCGCGCACCGCTTACGCCGAACTGGCGAAACAATTTGGCGTCAGTCCGGGGACGATTCACGTTCGAGTAGAGAAAATGAAGCAGGCGGGAATCATTACCGGGGCGCGTATTGATGTCAGCCCGAAGCAGCTTGGTTATGACGTAGGCTGCTTTATCGGCATTATATTAAAGAGCGCCAAAGACTATCCTTCCGCGCTGGCAAAGCTGGAAAGCCTCGATGAAGTCACTGAAGCCTATTACACAACCGGCCACTACAGCATCTTTATAAAAGTGATGTGCCGTTCGATCGATGCTCTCCAGCATGTACTTATCAACAAGATCCAAACAATTGATGAAATTCAGTCCACCGAGACACTGATCGTCTTGCAGAACCCGATCATGCGTACCATTAAGCCCTGATCGGCTTTTTTAATCCCATACTTTTCCACAGGTAGATCCCAACGCGTTCACAGCGTACAATACGCCACTCTTAATAAAGGTGGCGGTTTATGGCAGATATCACTCTTATCAGCGGCAGCACCCTCGGCGGTGCCGAATATGTGGCAGAACACCTGGCTGAAAAGCTGGAAGAGGCGGGTTTTACCACCGAAACGCTGCACGGTCCGCTGTTGGAAGATTTATCTGCCTCGGGGATCTGGCTGGTTATCAGCTCAACCCACGGTGCCGGAGATATTCCGGATAACCTTTCTCCTTTCTATGAAGCATTGCAGGAACAGAAGCCCGATCTTTCTGCGGTCCGCTTTGGCGCTATCGGTATTGGCAGTCGTGAATATGACACCTTTTGTGGGGCTATCGATAAACTCGAGGCAGAACTCAAAAATTCCGGTGCAAAACAGACAGGCGAAACACTGAAGATCAACATTCTTGATCACGACATTCCGGAAGATCCGGCAGAAGAATGGCTGGGATCGTGGATTAATTTACTCAAATAAGTATACAGATCGTGCGATCTACTGTGGATAACTCTGTCAGGAAGCTTGGATCAACCGGTAGTTATCCAAAGAACAACCGTTGTTCAGTTTTTGAGTTGTGTATAACCCCTCATTCTGATCCCAGCTTATACGGTCCAGGATCACCGTTCATTCACAGTTAATGATCCTTTCCAGGTTGTTGATCTTAAAAGCCGGATCCTTGTTATCCACAGGGCAGTGCGATCCTAATAAGAGATCACAATAGAACAGATCTCTAAATAAATAGATCTTCTTTTTAATACCCTGGATCCCAGGTCTTTCTCAAGCCGACAAAGTTGAGTAGAATCCACGGCCCGGGCTTCAATCCATTTTCATACCGCGTTATGCGAGGCAATCACCATGTTTTATCCGGATCCTTTTGACGTCATCATCATTGGCGGGGGTCATGCAGGCACCGAGGCCGCGATGGCCGCGGCGCGTATGGGTCAACAGACTCTGCTTTTGACACACAATATCGACACTCTGGGGCAGATGAGCTGCAACCCGGCGATCGGCGGTATTGGGAAAGGACATCTGGTAAAAGAAGTGGATGCACTCGGCGGTCTGATGGCGAAAGCGATCGATCAGGCGGGTATCCAGTTTAGGATACTAAACGCAAGCAAGGGGCCAGCGGTTCGCGCTACCCGTGCTCAGGCGGATCGTGTGCTCTACCGGCAGGCGGTACGTACGGCGCTGGAGAACCAACCGAACCTGATGATCTTCCAGCAGGCGGTTGAAGATCTTATTGTCGAAAACGATCGCGTGGTCGGTGCTGTTACCCAAATGGGACTGAAGTTCCGTGCCAAAGCCGTCGTGCTCACCGTTGGGACGTTCCTCGACGGTAAAATTCATATCGGTCTGGATAACTACAGCGGTGGCCGTGCTGGTGATCCGCCGTCCATTCCGCTCTCTCGCCGTTTGCGTGAACTGCCGCTGCGCGTTGGTCGTCTGAAAACCGGGACACCGCCGCGTATTGATGCGCGTACTATCGACTTCAGCGTGCTGGCGCAACAGCATGGCGATAACCCAATGCCGGTATTCTCGTTTATGGGCAATGCGTCCCAGCATCCACAGCAGGTGCCGTGTTATATCACCCATACCAACGAGAAAACCCATGATGTGATCCGCAGTAACCTCGATCGTAGCCCAATGTATGCAGGGGTGATCGAAGGTGTCGGCCCACGCTACTGCCCGTCGATCGAAGACAAAGTCATGCGCTTCGCCGACAGAAATCAGCATCAGATCTTCCTTGAACCGGAAGGGCTGACCTCAAACGAAATTTATCCGAACGGTATCTCCACCAGCCTGCCGTTCGATGTGCAGATGCAAATCGTCCGCTCCATGCAGGGGATGGAAAACGCGAAGATCGTACGTCCGGGTTATGCCATTGAGTATGACTTCTTCGATCCACGCGACCTGAAACCGACGCTGGAGAGCAAGTTTATCCAGGGGCTGTTCTTTGCTGGTCAGATTAACGGCACTACCGGTTACGAAGAAGCCGCTGCGCAAGGTTTGCTGGCTGGTCTTAACGCTGCCCGTCTGTCTGCTGACAAAGAAGGTTGGGCTCCGGCGCGTTCTCAGGCGTATCTCGGCGTACTGGTTGATGACCTGTGCACTTTAGGAACCAAAGAACCGTATCGTATGTTTACTTCGCGCGCAGAATATCGTCTGATGCTGCGCGAAGATAATGCGGATCTGCGTTTGACTGAAATCGGTCGTGAACTGGGCCTGGTGGATGACGAACGTTGGGCGCGCTTTAACGAGAAACTTGAGAATATCGAGCGTGAGCGTCAGCGTCTGAAATCGACCTGGGTAACCCCGTCGGCGGAAGCTGCAGCCGAAGTGAATGCTCACCTGACTGCGCCGCTTTCCCGTGAAGCCAGTGGTGAAGATCTGCTGCGTCGTCCGGAAATGACTTATGAAAAATTAACCACGCTGACGCCGTTTGCCCCTGCGTTGACAGACGAACAGGCGGCGGAACAGGTTGAGATTCAGGTTAAATACGAAGGTTATATCGCGCGCCAGCAAGATGAGATCGAAAAGCAGCTGCGTAACGAGAACACCCTGCTACCAGCGACGCTGGATTACCGCCAGGTATCCGGTCTTTCTAACGAAGTGATCGCCAAACTTAACGATCACAAACCGGCCTCTATCGGCCAGGCTTCGCGTATTTCTGGCGTCACGCCTGCGGCCATCTCCATTCTGCTGGTATGGCTGAAAAAACAGGGTATGCTGCGTCGTAGCGCATAACGCATTAAAAATGCCTGGTAAGCACCCGCTTACCGGGCAACGCATCAAGAACAGGTAATCACCGTGCTCAACAAACTCACCTCTCTGCTGAAAGACGCAGGAATTTCGCTTACCGATCACCAGAAAAACCAGCTAATTGCCTACGTGAATATGCTGCATAAATGGAATAAAGCGTACAACCTGACTTCGGTCCGCGATCCTAATGAGATGCTGGTACGCCATATTCTCGATAGCATTGTGGTGGCACCGTATCTGCAAGGTGAACGGTTTATCGATGTCGGCACCGGACCAGGACTGCCTGGCATTCCACTCTCTATCGTGCGTCCTGAAGCCCACTTCACGTTGTTGGATAGCCTTGGTAAACGCGTGCGTTTCCTTCGTCAGGTGCAACATGAGCTTAAACTGGAGAATATTGAGCCAGTACAGAGCAGGGTAGAAGAGTTTCCTTCAGAGCCGCCATTTGATGGCGTAATTAGCCGCGCTTTTGCCTCTCTGAACGATATGGTGAGCTGGTGCCACCATCTTCCTGGTGAGCAAGGTCGTTTCTACGCGCTGAAAGGCCAAATGCCGGAAGATGAAATCGCTTTGTTGCCCGAAGAATATCAGGTCGAATCAGTGGTTAAACTTCACGTTCCGGCCCTGGATGGCGAACGTCATCTGGTGGTGATTAAAGCAAATAAAATTTAATTTTTATCAAAAAAATCATAAAAAATTGACCGGTTAGACTGTTAACAACAACCAGGTTTTCTACTGATATAACTGGTTACATTTAACGCCACGTTCACTCTTTTGCATCAACAAAGTAACGTGGCTTTTTTTGGTAAGCAGAAAATAAGTCATAAGTGAAAATATCAGTCTGCTAAAAATCGGCGCTAAGAATCATCATTTGCTGTTAAAACATTATTAAAAATGTCAATGGGTGGTTTTTGTTGTGTAAATGTCATTTATTAAAACAGTATCTGTTTTTAGACTGAAATATCATAAACTTGCAAAGGTATCATTTGCCAAGTAAATAAATATGCTGTGCGCGAACATGCTCAATATGTGATCTGAAGCACGCTTTATCACCAGTGTTTACGCGTTATTTACAGTTTTTCATGATCGAACAGGGTTTGCAGAAAAGTCGCAATTGTATGCACTGGAAAAATATTTAAACATTTATTCACCTTTTGGCTACTTATTGTTTGAAATCACGGGGGCGCACCGTATAATTTGACCGCTTTTTGATGCTTGACTCTAAGCCTTAAAGAAAGTTTTATACGACACGCGGCATACCTCGAAGGGAGCAGGAGTGAAAAACGTGATGTCTGTGTCGCTCGTGAGTCGAAACGTTGCTCGGAAGCTTCTGCTCGTTCAGTTACTGGTGGTGATAGCAAGTGGATTGCTGTTCAGCCTCAAAGACCCCTTCTGGGGCGTCTCTGCAATAAGCGGGGGCCTGGCAGTCTTTCTGCCTAACGTTTTGTTTATGATATTTGCCTGGCGTCACCAGGCGCATACACCAGCGAAAGGCCGGGTGGCTTGGACATTCGCATTTGGCGAAGCTTTCAAAGTTCTGGCGATGTTGGTGTTACTGGTGGTGGCGTTGGCGGTTTTAAAGGCGGTATTCTTGCCGCTGATCGTTACGTGGGTTTTGGTGCTGGTGGTTCAGATACTGGCACCGGCTGTAATTAACAACAAAGGGTAAAAGGCATCATGGCTTCAGAAAATATGACGCCGCAGGATTACATAGGACACCACCTGAACAACCTTCAGCTGGACCTGCGTACATTCTCGCTGGTGGATCCACATAACCCCCCAGCCACCTTCTGGACAATCAATATTGACTCCATGTTCTTCTCGGTGGTGCTGGGTCTGTTGTTCCTGGTTTTATTCCGTAGCGTAGCCAAAAAGGCGACCAGCGGTGTGCCAGGTAAGTTTCAGACCGCGATTGAGCTGGTGATCGGCTTTGTTAATGGTAGCGTGAAAGACATGTACCATGGCAAAAGCAAGCTGATTGCTCCGCTGGCCCTGACGATCTTCGTCTGGGTATTCCTGATGAACCTGATGGATTTACTGCCTATCGACCTGCTGCCGTACATTGCTGAACATGTACTGGGTCTGCCTGCACTGCGTGTGGTTCCGTCTGCGGACGTGAACGTAACGCTGTCTA
This sequence comes from Escherichia sp. WS547, assembly GCF_046486065.1. NCBI lineage: Bacteria > Pseudomonadati > Pseudomonadota > Gammaproteobacteria > Enterobacterales > Enterobacteriaceae > Escherichia > Escherichia sp. WS547. The sequence goes on from NZ_JBJQMA010000014.1 coordinate 11,734, forward strand.
TGGCACTGGGTGTATTTATCCTGATTCTGTTCTACAGCATCAAAATGAAAGGCATCGGCGGCTTCACGAAAGAGTTGACGCTGCAGCCGTTCAATCACTGGGCGTTCATTCCTGTCAACTTAATCCTTGAAGGGGTAAGCCTGCTGTCCAAACCAGTTTCACTCGGTTTGCGACTGTTCGGTAACATGTATGCCGGTGAGCTGATTTTCATTCTGATTGCTGGTCTGTTGCCGTGGTGGTCACAGTGGATTCTGAATGTGCCGTGGGCCATTTTCCACATCCTGATCATTACGCTGCAAGCCTTCATCTTCATGGTTCTGACGATCGTCTATCTGTCGATGGCGTCTGAAGAACATTAATTTACCAACACTACTACGTTTTAACTGAAACAAACTGGAGACTGTCATGGAAAACCTGAATATGGATCTGCTGTACATGGCTGCCGCTGTGATGATGGGTCTGGCGGCAATCGGTGCTGCGATCGGTATCGGCATCCTCGGGGGTAAATTCCTGGAAGGCGCAGCGCGTCAACCTGATCTGATTCCTCTGCTGCGTACTCAGTTCTTTATCGTTATGGGTCTGGTGGATGCTATCCCGATGATCGCTGTAGGTCTGGGTCTGTACGTGATGTTCGCTGTCGCGTAGTAAGCGTTGCTTTTATTTAAAGAGCAATATCAGAACGTTAACTAAATAGAGGCATTGTGCTGTGAATCTTAACGCAACAATCCTCGGCCAGGCCATCGCGTTTGTCCTGTTCGTTCTGTTCTGCATGAAGTACGTATGGCCGCCATTAATGGCAGCCATCGAAAAACGTCAAAAAGAAATTGCTGACGGCCTTGCTTCCGCAGAACGAGCACATAAGGACCTTGACCTTGCAAAGGCCAGCGCGACCGACCAGCTGAAAAAAGCGAAAGCGGAAGCCCAGGTAATCATCGAGCAGGCTAACAAACGCCGCTCGCAGATTCTGGACGAAGCGAAAGCTGAGGCAGAACAGGAACGTACTAAAATCGTGGCCCAGGCGCAGGCGGAAATTGAAGCCGAGCGTAAACGTGCCCGTGAAGAGCTGCGTAAGCAAGTTGCTATCCTGGCTGTTGCTGGCGCCGAGAAGATCATCGAACGTTCCGTGGATGAAGCTGCTAACAGCGACATCGTGGATAAACTTGTCGCTGAACTGTAAGGAGGGAGGGGCTGATGTCTGAATTTATTACGGTAGCTCGCCCCTACGCCAAAGCAGCTTTTGACTTTGCCGTCGAACACCAAAGTGTAGAACGCTGGCAGGACATGCTGGCGTTTGCCGCCGAGGTAACCAAAAACGAACAAATGGCAGAGCTTCTCTCTGGCGCGCTTGCGCCAGAAACGCTCGCCGAGTCGTTTATCGCAGTTTGTGGTGAGCAACTGGACGAAAACGGTCAGAACCTGATTCGGGTAATGGCCGAAAATGGTCGTCTTAACGCGCTCCCGGATGTTCTGGAGCAGTTTATTCACCTGCGTGCCGTGAGTGAGGCTACCGCTGAGGTAGACGTCATTTCCGCTGCCGCACTGAGTGAACAACAGCTCGCGAAAATTTCTGCTGCGATGGAAAAACGTCTGTCACGCAAAGTTAAGCTGAATTGCAAAATCGATAAGTCTGTAATGGCAGGCGTTATCATCCGAGCGGGTGATATGGTCATTGATGGCAGCGTACGCGGTCGTCTTGAGCGCCTTGCAGACGTCTTGCAGTCTTAAGGGGACTGGAGCATGCAACTGAATTCCACCGAAATCAGCGAACTGATCAAGCAGCGCATTGCTCAGTTCAATGTTGTGAGTGAAGCTCACAACGAAGGTACTATTGTTTCTGTAAGTGACGGTGTTATCCGCATCCACGGCCTGGCCGATTGTATGCAGGGTGAAATGATCTCCCTGCCGGGTAACCGTTACGCTATCGCACTGAACCTCGAGCGCGACTCTGTAGGTGCGGTTGTTATGGGTCCGTACGCTGACCTTGCCGAAGGCATGAAAGTTAAGTGTACTGGCCGTATCCTGGAAGTTCCGGTTGGCCGTGGCCTGCTGGGCCGTGTGGTTAACACTCTGGGTGCACCAATCGATGGTAAAGGTCCGCTGGATCACGACGGCTTCTCTGCTGTAGAAGCAATCGCTCCGGGCGTTATCGAACGTCAGTCCGTAGATCAGCCGGTACAGACCGGTTATAAAGCCGTTGACTCCATGATCCCAATCGGTCGTGGTCAGCGTGAATTGATCATCGGTGACCGTCAGACCGGTAAAACCGCACTGGCTATCGATGCCATCATCAACCAGCGCGATTCCGGTATCAAATGTATCTATGTCGCTATCGGCCAGAAAGCGTCCACCATTTCTAACGTGGTACGTAAACTGGAAGAGCACGGCGCACTGGCTAACACCATCGTTGTGGTAGCAACCGCGTCTGAATCCGCTGCACTGCAATACCTGGCACCGTACGCTGGTTGCGCAATGGGCGAATACTTCCGTGACCGCGGTGAAGATGCGCTGATCATTTACGATGACCTGTCTAAACAGGCTGTTGCTTACCGTCAGATCTCCCTGCTGCTCCGTCGTCCGCCAGGACGTGAAGCATTCCCGGGCGACGTATTCTACCTCCACTCTCGTCTGCTGGAGCGTGCTGCGCGTGTTAACGCCGAATACGTTGAAGCCTTCACCAAAGGTGAAGTGAAAGGGAAAACCGGTTCTCTGACCGCGCTGCCGATTATCGAAACTCAGGCGGGTGACGTTTCTGCGTTCGTTCCAACCAACGTAATCTCCATTACCGATGGTCAGATCTTCCTGGAAACCAACCTGTTCAACGCCGGTATTCGTCCTGCGGTTAACCCGGGTATTTCCGTATCCCGTGTTGGTGGTGCAGCACAGACCAAGATCATGAAAAAACTGTCCGGTGGTATCCGTACCGCTCTGGCACAGTATCGTGAACTGGCAGCGTTCTCTCAGTTTGCATCCGACCTTGACGATGCAACACGTAAGCAGCTTGACCACGGTCAGAAAGTGACCGAACTGCTGAAACAGAAACAGTATGCGCCGATGTCCGTAGCGCAACAGTCTCTGGTTCTGTTCGCAGCAGAACGTGGTTACCTGGCGGATGTTGAACTGTCGAAAATCGGCAGCTTCGAAGCCGCTCTGCTGGCTTACGTCGACCGTGATCACGCTCCGTTGATGCAAGAGATCAACCAGACCGGTGGCTACAACGACGAAATCGAAGGCAAGCTGAAAGGCATCCTCGATTCCTTCAAAGCAACCCAATCCTGGTAACGTCTGGCGGCTTGCCTTAGGGCAGGCCGCAAGGCATTGAGGAGAAGCTCATGGCCGGCGCAAAAGAGATACGTAGTAAGATCGCAAGCGTCCAGAACACGCAAAAGATCACTAAAGCGATGGAGATGGTCGCCGCTTCCAAAATGCGTAAATCGCAGGATCGCATGGCGGCCAGCCGTCCTTATGCAGAAACCATGCGCAAAGTGATTGGTCACCTTGCACACGGTAATCTGGAATATAAGCACCCTTACCTGGAAGACCGCGACGTTAAACGCGTGGGCTACCTGGTGGTGTCGACCGACCGTGGTTTGTGCGGTGGTTTGAACATTAACCTGTTCAAAAAACTGCTGGCGGAAATGAAGACCTGGACCGACAAAGGCGTTCAATGCGACCTCGCAATGATCGGCTCGAAAGGCGTGTCGTTCTTCAACTCCGTGGGCGGCAATGTTGTTGCCCAGGTCACCGGCATGGGGGATAACCCTTCCCTGTCCGAACTGATCGGTCCGGTAAAAGTGATGTTGCAGGCCTACGACGAAGGCCGTCTGGACAAGCTTTACATTGTCAGCAACAAATTTATTAACACCATGTCTCAGGTTCCGACCATCAGCCAGCTGCTGCCGTTACCGGCATCAGATGATGATGATCTGAAACATAAATCCTGGGATTACCTGTACGAACCCGATCCGAAGGCGTTGCTGGATACCCTGCTGCGTCGTTATGTCGAATCTCAGGTTTATCAGGGCGTGGTTGAAAACCTGGCCAGCGAGCAGGCCGCCCGTATGGTGGCGATGAAAGCCGCGACCGACAATGGCGGCAGCCTGATTAAAGAGCTGCAGTTGGTATACAACAAAGCTCGTCAGGCCAGCATTACTCAGGAACTCACCGAGATCGTCTCGGGGGCCGCCGCGGTTTAAACAGGTTATTTCGTAGAGGATTTAAGATGGCTACTGGAAAGATTGTCCAGGTAATCGGCGCCGTAGTTGACGTCGAATTCCCTCAGGATGCCGTACCGCGCGTGTACGATGCTCTTGAGGTGCAAAATGGTAATGAGCGTCTGGTGCTGGAAGTTCAGCAGCAGCTCGGCGGCGGTATCGTACGTACCATCGCAATGGGTTCCTCCGACGGTCTGCGTCGCGGTCTGGATGTAAAAGACCTCGAACACCCGATCGAAGTCCCGGTAGGTAAAGCGACTCTGGGCCGTATCATGAACGTACTGGGTGAACCGGTCGACATGAAAGGCGAGATCGGTGAAGAAGAGCGTTGGGCGATTCACCGCGCAGCACCTTCCTACGAAGAGCTGTCAAACTCTCAGGAACTGCTGGAAACCGGTATCAAAGTTATCGACCTGATGTGTCCGTTCGCTAAGGGCGGTAAAGTTGGTCTGTTCGGTGGTGCGGGTGTAGGTAAAACCGTAAACATGATGGAGCTTATTCGTAACATCGCGATCGAGCACTCCGGTTACTCTGTGTTTGCGGGCGTAGGTGAACGTACTCGTGAGGGTAACGACTTCTACCACGAAATGACCGACTCCAACGTTATCGACAAAGTATCCCTGGTGTATGGCCAGATGAACGAGCCGCCGGGAAACCGTCTGCGCGTTGCTCTGACCGGTCTGACCATGGCTGAGAAATTCCGTGACGAAGGTCGTGACGTTCTGCTGTTCGTTGACAACATCTATCGTTACACCCTGGCCGGTACGGAAGTATCCGCACTGCTGGGCCGTATGCCTTCAGCGGTAGGTTATCAGCCGACCCTGGCGGAAGAGATGGGCGTTCTGCAGGAACGTATCACCTCCACCAAAACTGGTTCTATCACCTCCGTACAGGCGGTATACGTACCTGCGGATGACTTGACTGACCCGTCTCCGGCAACCACCTTTGCGCACCTTGACGCAACCGTGGTACTGAGCCGTCAGATCGCGTCTCTGGGTATCTACCCGGCCGTTGACCCGCTGGACTCCACCAGCCGTCAGCTGGACCCGCTGGTGGTTGGTCAGGAACACTACGACACCGCGCGTGGCGTTCAGTCCATCCTGCAACGTTATCAGGAACTGAAAGACATCATCGCCATCCTGGGTATGGATGAACTGTCTGAAGAAGACAAACTGGTGGTAGCGCGTGCTCGTAAGATCCAGCGCTTCCTGTCCCAGCCGTTCTTCGTGGCAGAAGTATTCACCGGTTCTCCGGGTAAATACGTCTCCCTGAAAGACACCATCCGTGGCTTTAAAGGCATCATGGAAGGCGAATACGATCACCTGCCGGAGCAGGCGTTCTACATGGTCGGTTCCATCGAAGAAGCTGTGGAAAAAGCCAAAAAACTTTAACGCCTTAATCGGAGGGTGATATGGCAATGACTTACCACCTGGACGTCGTCAGTGCAGAGCAACAAATGTTCTCTGGTCTGGTCGAGAAAATCCAGGTAACGGGTAGCGAAGGTGAACTGGGGATCTACCCTGGCCACGCACCGCTGCTCACCGCCATTAAGCCTGGTATGATTCGCATCGTGAAACAGCACGGTCACGAAGAGTTTATCTATCTGTCTGGCGGCATTCTTGAAGTGCAGCCTGGCAACGTGACCGTTCTGGCCGACACCGCAATTCGCGGCCAGGATCTCGACGAAGCGCGAGCCATGGAAGCGAAACGTAAGGCTGAAGAGCACATTAGCAGCTCTCACGGCGACGTAGATTACGCTCAGGCGTCTGCGGAACTGGCCAAAGCGATCGCGCAGCTGCGCGTTATCGAGTTGACCAAAAAAGCGATGTAACACCGGCTTGAAAAGCACAAAAGCCAGTCTGGAAACAGGCTGGCTTTTTTTTACGCGTTGCCCCGTCCTGAATAGCGTTCACATAGATCCTGCTGATATAAAACACCCTGTTTTCCCGTTTATTCATTGATCGAAATAAGAGCAAAAACATCCACCTGACGCTTAAATGAAGGTATTGCCTTATTTTTCTGCAGACAAAAGGCGTGACGATGGTCGAAAATGGCGCTTTCGTCAGCGGGGATAATCCGTTATTGAACAATTTATCCTCTGTCCATTTCACGATGAAAAAAATGTAGTTTTTTCAAGGTGAAGCGGTTTAAATTCGTTCTCAAATTACAGTCAGGACGCGTATGTTGAATAATGCTATGAGCGTAGTGATCCTTGCCGCAGGCAAAGGCACGCGCATGTATTCCGATCTTCCGAAAGTGCTGCATACCCTTGCCGGGAAAGCGATGGTTCAGCATGTCATTGATGCTGCGAATGAATTAGGCGCGGCGCACGTTCACCTGGTGTACGGTCACGGCGGCGATCTGCTTAAACAGGCGCTGAAAGATGACAACCTGAACTGGGTGCTTCAGGCAGAACAGCTGGGTACAGGTCATGCGATGCAGCAGGCCGCACTTTTCTTTGCCGATGATGAAGACATTTTAATGCTCTACGGCGACGTGCCGCTGATCTCTGTCGAAACACTCCAGCGCCTGCGTGATGCTAAACCGCAGGGTGGCATTGGTCTGCTGACGGTAAAACTGGATGATCCGACCGGTTATGGACGTATCACCCGTGAAAACGGCAAAGTTACCGGCATTGTTGAGCACAAAGACGCCACCGACGAGCAGCGTCAGATTCAGGAGATCAACACCGGCATTCTGATTGCCAACGGCGCAGATATGAAACGCTGGCTGGCGAAGCTGACCAACAATAACGCTCAGGGTGAATACTACATCACCGACATTATTGCGCTGGCGTATCAGGAAGGGCGTGAAATCGTCGCCGTTCATCCGCAACGTTTAAGCGAAGTAGAAGGCGTGAATAACCGCCTGCAACTCTCCCGACTGGAGCGCGTTTACCAGTCCGAACAGGCTGAAAAACTGCTGTTAGCAGGCGTTATGCTGCGCGATCCGGCGCGTTTTGATCTGCGCGGTACGCTTACTCACGGGCGCGATGTTGAAATTGATACTAACGTTATCATCGAGGGCAACGTGACTCTCGGTCATCGCGTGAAAATCGGCACCGGTTGCGTGATTAAAAACAGCGTGATTGGCGATGATTGCGAAATTAGCCCGTATACCGTTGTGGAAGATGCGAATCTGGCAGCGGCCTGTACCATTGGCCCGTTTGCCCGTCTGCGTCCTGGTGCTGAGTTGCTGGAAGGTGCACACGTCGGTAACTTCGTTGAGATGAAAAAAGCGCGTCTGGGTAAAGGCTCGAAAGCCGGGCATCTGACTTACCTGGGCGATGCGGAAATTGGCGATAACGTTAACATCGGCGCGGGAACCATTACCTGCAACTACGATGGTGCGAATAAATTTAAGACCATTATCGGTGACGATGTGTTTGTCGGTTCCGACACTCAGCTGGTGGCCCCGGTAACAGTAGGCAAAGGCGCGACCATTGCTGCGGGTACAACTGTGACGCGTAATGTCGGCGAAAACGCCCTGGCGATCAGCCGTGTGCCGCAGACTCAAAAAGAAGGCTGGCGTCGTCCGGTAAAGAAAAAGTAATTCTGGCCGGGTAATACGGTCATATGGGATGAGGAGATAACATAATCTCCCGCCCACAAGCAGTAACTATAAAAATAACCCCACTCTCTACAAGGCTCGGGGTGCCCGAAAAAACGGGCATACAGGTTGACCGACAACGATATAAATCGGAATCAAAAACTATGTGTGGAATTGTTGGCGCGATCGCGCAACGTGATGTAGCAGAAATCCTTCTTGAAGGTTTACGTCGTCTTGAATACCGCGGATATGACTCTGCCGGTCTGGCCGTTGTTGATGCAGAAGGTCATATGACCCGCCTGCGTCGCCTCGGTAAAGTCCAGATGCTGGCTCAGGCAGCGGAAGAACATCCTCTGCATGGCGGCACCGGTATTGCTCATACTCGCTGGGCGACCCACGGTGAACCTTCAGAAGCTAACGCGCATCCGCATGTTTCTGAACACATTGTGGTGGTGCATAACGGCATCATCGAAAACCATGAACCGCTGCGTGAAGAGTTAAAAGCGCGTGGCTATACCTTCGTTTCTGAAACCGACACCGAAGTGATTGCCCATCTGGTGAACTGGGAGTTGAAACAAGGCGGTACTCTGCGTGAGGCTGTTCTGCGTGCTATCCCGCAACTGCGTGGTGCGTACGGTACAGTGATCATGGACTCCCGTCATCCGGATACCCTGCTGGCGGCACGTTCTGGTAGTCCGCTGGTGATTGGCCTGGGTATGGGCGAAAACTTTATCGCTTCTGACCAGCTGGCGCTGTTGCCAGTGACTCGTCGCTTTATCTTCCTTGAAGAGGGCGATATTGCGGAAATCACTCGCCGTTCGGTAAACATCTTCGATAAAACTGGCGCGGAAGTAAAACGTCAGGATATCGAATCCAATCTGCAATATGACGCGGGCGATAAAGGTATTTACCGCCACTACATGCAGAAAGAGATCTACGAACAGCCGAACGCGATCAAAAACACCCTTACCGGGCGCATCAGCCACGGTCAGGTTGATTTAAGCGAGCTGGGACCGAACGCCGACGAACTGCTGTCGAAGGTTGAGCATATTCAGATCCTCGCCTGTGGTACTTCTTATAACTCCGGTATGGTTTCCCGCTACTGGTTTGAATCGCTGGCAGGTATTCCGTGCGACGTCGAAATCGCCTCTGAATTCCGCTATCGCAAATCTGCCGTGCGTCGTAACAGCCTGATGATCACCTTGTCACAGTCTGGCGAAACCGCGGATACCCTGGCTGGCCTGCGTCTGTCGAAAGAGCTGGGTTACCTTGGTTCACTGGCAATCTGTAACGTTCCGGGTTCTTCGCTGGTACGCGAATCCGATCTGGCGCTAATGACCAACGCGGGTACAGAAATCGGCGTGGCGTCCACTAAAGCATTCACCACCCAGTTAACCGTGCTGTTGATGCTGGTGGCGAAGCTGTCTCGTCTGAAAGGTCTGGATGCCTCCATTGAACATGACATCGTGCATGGTCTGCAGGCGCTACCGAGCCGTATTGAGCAGATGCTGTCTCAGGATAAACGCATTGAAGCACTGGCAGAAGATTTCTCTGACAAACATCACGCGCTGTTCCTGGGCCGTGGCGATCAGTACCCAATCGCGCTGGAAGGCGCATTGAAGCTGAAAGAGATCTCTTACATTCACGCTGAAGCCTACGCTGCAGGCGAACTGAAACACGGTCCGCTGGCGCTGATTGATGCCGATATGCCGGTTATCGTCGTTGCACCGAACAACGAATTGCTGGAAAAACTGAAATCCAACATTGAAGAAGTTCGCGCGCGTGGCGGTCAGTTGTATGTCTTCGCCGATCAGGATGCGGGTTTTGTAAGTAGCGATAACATGCACATCATCGAGATGCCGCATGTGGAAGAGGTGATTGCACCGATCTTCTACACCGTTCCGCTGCAGCTGCTGGCTTACCACGTTGCGCTGATCAAAGGCACCGACGTTGACCAGCCGCGTAACCTGGCGAAATCGGTTACGGTTGAGTAATAAATGGATGCCCTGCGTAAGCGGGGCATTTTTCTTCCTGTTATGTTTTTAATCAAAAATCCTGCCAACTCCATGTGACAAACCGTCATCTTCGGCTACTTTTTCTCTGTCACAGAATGAAAATTTTTCTGTCATCTCTTCGTTATTAATATTTGTAATTAACTGAATATCAACGCTTATTTAAATCAGACTAAAGACTTTCTCTCTCTGTCATAAAACTGTCATAAACCTTACATATAACTGTCACCTGTTTGTCCTATTTTGCTTCTCGTAGCCAACAAACAATGCTTTATGAATCCTCCCAGGAGACATTATGAAAGTTATGCGTACCACCGTCGCAACTGTTGTCGCCGCGACCTTATCGATGAGTGCTTTCTCTGTGTTTGCAGAAGCAAGCCTGACAGGCGCAGGTGCAACCTTCCCTGCGCCGGTGTATGCCAAATGGGCTGACACTTACCAGAAAGAAACCGGTAATAAAGTTAACTACCAGGGTATCGGTTCTTCCGGTGGCGTAAAACAGATTATCGCAAATACCGTTGATTTCGGTGCCTCTGACGCGCCGCTGTCTGACGAAAAACTGGCTCAGGAAGGCCTGTTCCAGTTCCCGACCGTGATTGGCGGCGTGGTGCTGGCGGTTAACATTCCAGGGCTGAAGTCTGGCGAACTGGTGCTGGATGGTAAAACCCTCGGCGACATCTACCTGGGCAAAATCAAGAAGTGGGATGATGAAGCCATCGCCAAACTGAATCCGGGTCTGAAACTGCCTTCACAGAACATTGCTGTAGTACGCCGCGCAGATGGCTCCGGGACTTCTTTCGTCTTCACCAGCTACCTGGCGAAAGTGAACGAAGAGTGGAAAAACAACGTTGGTACTGGCTCTACCGTAAAATGGCCGATCGGTCTGGGCGGTAAAGGTAACGACGGTATCGCTGCGTTCGTTCAGCGTCTGCCGGGTGCAATTGGTTACGTTGAATATGCTTACGCTAAGCAGAACAACCTGGCGTATACCAAATTGATCTCCGCTGATGGTAAACCGGTTAGTCCGACCGAAGAAAACTTCGCTAATGCAGCAAAAGGCGCAGACTGGAGCAAAACCTTCGCTCAGGATCTGACCAACCAGAAAGGCGAAGATGCATGGCCTATTACCTCAACCACGTTCATTCTGGTCCACAAAGATCAGAAGAAACCAGAGCAGGGCACAGAAGTGCTGAAATTCTTCGACTGGGCGTACAAAACCGGGGCTAAACAGGCGAACGACCTGGATTACGCCAGCCTGCCGGATAGCGTAGTGGAACAGGTTCGCGCTGCGTGGAAGACCAATATTAAAGACAGTAGCGGCAAGCCGCTGTACTAATAAAACTCAGGCCGGGTACGGTGTTTTACGCCGCATCCGGCATTACAAAATGACTTTGTAAACGCGTTTAACTGAAGAGTAACTTATGGCTGCAACCAAGCCTGCTTTTAACCCACCGGGTAAAAAGGGCGACATAATTTTCAGCGTGCTGGTAAAACTGGCGGCGCTGATTGTGCTATTGATGTTGGGTGGCATTATTGTCTCTCTGATCATCTCCTCCTGGCCGAGCATTCAGAAATTTGGTCTGGCTTTCCTCTGGACCAAAGAGTGGGATGCGCCAAACGATATCTACGGGGCGCTGGTGCCGATCTACGGTACGTTGGTGACTTCGTTTATCGCGCTGCTGATCGCCGTCCCGGTGAGTTTCGGTATCGCCCTGTTCCTGACTGAGCTTGCGCCTGGCTGGCTGAAACGCCCGCTGGGTATCGCCATTGAGCTGCTGGCAGCCATTCCAAGTATCGTTTACGGCATGTGGGGCCTGTTTATCTTTGCGCCGCTGTTCGCCGTTTACTTCCAGGAGCCGGTCGGCAATATCATGTCGAATATCCCGATTGTCGGCGCGCTGTTCTCTGGCCCGGCATTTGGTATCGGTATCCTCGCGGCAGGCGTGATCCTCGCCATCATGATTATTCCGTACATTGCGGCGGTAATGCGCGATGTGTTCGAACAAACCCCGGTGATGATGAAAGAGTCGGCCTACGGTATTGGCTGCACCACCTGGGAGGTTATCTGGCGTATCGTTCTTCCGTTCACCAAAAATGGTGTTATCGGCGGCATCATGCTGGGGCTGGGGCGTGCGCTCGGTGAAACCATGGCGGTGACCTTTATCATCGGTAACACCTATCAGCTCGACAGCGCCTCGCTGTACATGCCGGGCAACAGTATCACCTCTGCGCTGGCGAACGAATTTGCCGAAGCGGAATCCGGTCTGCACGTTGCCGCACTGATGGAACTGGGCCTGATCCTGTTTGTGATTACCTTCATCGTCCTCGCCGCATCGAAGTTTATGATTATGCGCCTGGCTAAGAATGAGGGGGCACGCTAATGGCTATGGTTGAAATGCAAACCACTGCGGCGCTGGCGGAATCCCGCCGCAAAATGCAGGCGCGTCGCCGCCTTAAGAACCGTATTGCGCTGACGCTCTCGATGGCGACGATGGCCTTCGGCCTGTTCTGGCTGATCTGGATTTTAATGTCCACCATCACCCGCGGTATCGATGGTATGTCGCTGGCGCTGTTCACTGAAATGACGCCACCGCCCAATACGGAAGGTGGTGGTCTGGCGAACGCCCTGGCGGGTAGCGGGCTGTTAATTTTGTGGGCCACGGTATTCGGTACGCCGCTGGGCATTATGGCGGGGATTTATCTGGCTGAATATGGTCGTAAATCCTGGCTGGCAGAAGTGATTCGCTTCATTAACGACATTCTGCTCTCCGCACCGTCGATTGTAGTTGGTCTGTTTGTTTACACCATCGTGGTGGCGCAGATGGAGCACTTCTCCGGCTGGGCGGGCGTGATTGCGCTGGCGCTGTTGCAGGTGCCGATTGTTATCCGCACCACCGAGAACATGCTGAAACTGGTGCCGGACAGCCTGCGTGAAGCGGCTTATGCGCTGGGTACGCCGAAGTGGAAGATGATCTCCGCGATTACGCTGAAAGCGTCGGTATCCGGGATTATGACCGGTATCCTGCTGGCGATTGCCCGTATTGCCGGTGAAACCGCGCCGCTGCTGTTTACCGCGCTCTCCAACCAGTTCTGGAGCACGGACATGATGCAGCCGATCGCCAACCTGCCGGTGACGATCTTTAAGTTTGCGATGAGCCCGTTTGCGGAATGGCAGCAACTGGCCTGGGCCGGGGTGTTGATCATTACCCTGTGCGTACTGCTGCTGAACATTCTGGCGCGCGTTGTTTTTGCGAAGAATAAACACGGTTAACACTTTGCCGGATGCGGCGTGAACGCCTTATCCGGCCTACGGTAAGCCTGATTAGCGAAGTGCATCAGGCACGATGAGGAAAAGATTGCAATGAGTATGGTTGAAACTGCCCCGAGTAAAATTCAGGTTCGTAATTTGAACTTCTACTACGGCAAATTCCATGCCCTGAAAAACATCAACCTGGATATCGCTAAAAACCAGGTAACGGCGTTTATCGGGCCGTCCGGCTGCGGTAAATCGACGCTGCTGCGTACCTTCAATAAAATGTTTGAACTGTACCCGGAACAGCGTGCGGAAGGTGAAATTCTGCTCGATGGCGACAACATCCTGACCAACTCTCAGGATATCGCCCTGCTGCGTGCGAAAGTGGGCATGGTGTTCCAGAAACCGACGCCGTTCCCGATGTCCATCTACGACAACATCGCCTTTGGTGTGCGTCTGTTTGAGAAGCTCTCCCGTGCCGACATGGACGAGCGCGTGCAGTGGGCATTGACCAAAGCCGCATTGTGGAACGAAACCAAAGATAAATTGCATCAGAGCGGTTACTCTCTCTCTGGTGGTCAGCAACAGCGTCTGTGTATTGCGCGTGGTATCGCCATTCGCCCGGAAGTGCTGCTGCTCGACGAACCATGTTCGGCGCTCGACCCCATCTCCACCGGGCGTATTGAAGAGCTGATTACCGAACTGAAGCAGGATTACACCGTGGTGATCGTCACCCACAACATGCAGCAGGCTGCGCGTTGTTCCGACCACACGGCGTTTATGTACCTGGGCGAATTGATTGAGTTCAGCAACACGGACGATCTGTTCACCAAGCCAGCGAAGAAACAAACAGAAGACTACATCACCGGTCGTTACGGTTGATTCAGGAGTGCGTTATGGACAGTCTCAATCTTAATAAACATATTTCCGGCCAGTTCAACGCCGAACTGGAAAGCATCCGCACGCAGGTGATGACCATGGGCGGCATGGTGGAGCAGCAGCTTTCTGATGCGATCACTGCAATGCACAACCAGGACAGCGATCTGGCGAAGCGCGTCATCGAAGGCGACAAGAACGTCAACATGATGGAAGTGGCGATCGATGAAGCCTGCGTGCGCATTATTGCCAAACGCCAGCCGACGGCGAGCGACCTGCGTCTGGTTATGGTGATCAGTAAAACCATTGCCGAGCTGGAGCGTATTGGCGACGTGGCGGACAAAATCTGCCGTACTGCGCTGGAGAAATTCTCCCAGCAGCATCAGCCGTTGCTGGTAAGTCTGGAGTCGCTGGGCCGTCATACCATCCAGATGCTGCACGACGTGCTGGACGCGTTCGCGCGGATGGACATTGACGAAGCGGTACGTATTTATCGTGAAGATAAAAAAGTCGATCAGGAGTACGAAGGTATTGTTCGTCAGCTGATGACCTACATGATGGAAGATTCGCGCACCATTCCAAGCGTACTTACCGCGCTGTTTTGTGCGCGTTCAATCGAACGTATCGGCGACCGCTGCCAGAATATCTGTGAGTTTATCTTCTACTACGTGAAAGGTCAGGATTTCCGTCATGTAGGCGGTGATGAGCTGGATAAACTGCTGGCCGGAAAAGACCCGAAAGAGTAACGCTAACTGTAGGTCAGATAAGGCTTTTACGCCGAATCTGGCAATCAGCCCGGTCATACATAGTTACCGGGCTGATAAACTTTCTCCCTGAAATATTGCCACACAAACTCACCTCGAAACTCTCCCAGTACATTGCATATACATTATTTCATTTGAATTATTTTACTTTTAATGTAGTGCCCCGCTATAAAAACATTTTTAGTATTCCTTTCATTTATATCGCTGCCTGCACAGAGAATGGAAAAGAAAACAAAAACCAGGGTAAAAGCCCTATATCGAAACATAAAAAATGAGCGATTTTTTACAGTATTCATAGGTGGTTTAGTCATAATCGTAGCAAACCAACACGCAAGTATGCTTTTTTAAGACAAATCGGCAATGTGTTGTGCTCGGGCGAATAAATATTGTGTTCAGGAGAAATGATTATGGCTATATCATCATATAGTACAGTTACAGATAAATTTGCTACTCTGACTAAAATGCCAGATGAAAATCTGAATGAAAAAAATAGAACGCAAAAATATTCAGGAAAAATTGGTTTGTCTGTTGATGATGTGGGTAAGTATTCAGTAACTCATAAAGATATAACAAACATTTTAGCTGGTTATAGTCAATCTTTTCTTAAACGAAGTCTTTGGGAATTTATACTCGATCTTTTTCCCATGTATCATATTAAGGAGACTAAACAAGCCATTATAGATTTCGTGTCGGAAACTGGTGATAAAGCTGATATATTTAATAAAATTAAATCTCTCGCCGATCAAGATCAACAATGGCGCTTTAATGCGACGACAGAATTTATTGTAGATGAAAATAAAGATATTATTGTTAGTAGAGTATTTAAAATAAATATTAATGCGCAAGATCATCATATTGATGCTGAAAAAAAGACAATGCATTCTTTATTTTCAGAAAAAATCAGTTTTGATATTTATAAGCATGATATTCATTTTGATGAGAAAGCTTTTCAATCAGGGATGTTGAAAATACAGTTCCCAAATGATAATGAAAAGCTTAGCGTATATTTAAAAAATAAAATCCCCTTTGAAAATATCACAATTGATTTATCTGCACTGGAAAAAGAAGCCCTGGCATCTTTAAAATATTGTAACTTTAAAAATGTGACATTCACTGGTAATATATCTTACGAAAATCTTAATGGTTCAGTATTTGAAAATTGTTTTTTTGAGGGCTGTAAATTTGAGAATGTGTCACTTATAAGCTCCAGGTGTCGAGTAAAACTAAATAATGAAATACCTATTTACGGCGTGTTTAAAGAGTGTTTTCTGTATCGATGTGAAATAAAAAATTTTAACATAGATACATCAAAAATATACTCTGTAAATCAAGATCCCAATGTGGGTAAGCCAGTTGGTGCATATCTGTTTATGCAATCATTTGTATATGAATGTACTCTTCTGAATGGAGTGTGTAAAAATGCAAGTATTATTGCAAGCAGTTTGTTATGTTGTAAAATAGCAAAGCTTAATGGTGCTGAAATGGATTTCATAGGGACTTCGTTTTATCACAAATATAGATGTGAATTAAAATATGATAATCATTTTTATATGTGTGATTTTAGCTCCTCTGATATGACATGCAAACGAAATGGAATTCGCAAAGATTTACTGGATTTTGATCCCAGAGAATATTTCAAAAAGGATGGAGGTAAACTTAATCTGGATAAACACATTTCAAACCTTATCTACGTTAATCTTTTCCCTAATATGAGTGGCGGTCGTTATATAAATGATAAATACGTTGCTGATGATATAGATAAATATTTAAAACTTAGTAATTGCAATTTACTTAAAACCTGTTTGGGCGAGTCAATCAATGGAATTAAATTGGATGATTGTGCTATTGATCCTTCAACCACTTGGTTAAGTGGTAATCTTGCTGCGAATAGCCAGATTAGAATTCCTGTTTATATGGACATGAAAGGAGCTATAGCTGAAAATGGCATTTCAGATTTCATGGAAAATTTAATGGAAGTTAATTCATGGGTAGAAGAATTCAATAATTATGGCAAGGATGCGATAAGTCATTACGAAAAGGAACTATTATATTTACAATCTTTGTTGGTCAAGCTGGGTAGCTTCAATCTTGATGATGAAGGCAAAAAATATCAACTTAATGGTGAAGCTATCCAGTATATTATATTAAATGTTTTGTACAATATAGAAAAAGATATAGCCAATGAAATAGATATTGATAAAGTGAATTTCATGCATAACCTCTATACTGGATTCTTTTGGCAAAGACATTACGATGAACGTAACTATTTAAAAATAAATCGTTCTGCTATTTCAAACAGCGCAAGATTTCACTTCCACTTTAATTTTAATGATTTGCGGGATATTTACAAAGACTATAATAATAATCATGAAGATGATAATTTTGATAAAATGCAAAAGATTTTTTTAGCATTGAATGAATTTAAGGAAAGAACGGAAATAAATTACAGGGATTATAGGAAAGTATCAAAATATGTAGATGATAAAGTCGATTTATTCTCTAGCATTGAGCAATATTTACGGTGGGTAATTGAGAAAAATAATGACTATAATAAGGAAAATTATGGCGATATAAAAGACAAATATGCCAAACTTATTGTCGAAAGAAATGATTTAGTCGATACTAAGGATCAATTGATTAAAGAGGGTTTTTACTTAAATAATAAAGACAATAAAGATAAAAAAGATGCGGAAAGAATTAATGAGATTAAGGGGATAATAAAGGTGATAGATGGAAAAATACCAAATATAAGTAAAGAGATTCTACATCTTAAGGATGAAACAGAGAGATTGGAGAAAGAGTATCAACAAGAAAATACACTTAATGATGTAGTTCAAAATATCAGGAGTTGGCTAAAAGAAAATGAAAATATGGTGAAAGCTATTAAAAAAATTGATACTGAATAACATGGCGAATAAATAAACGGATCAAGTCGTTCCTGTGACAATGAGGTTATACGAAAAGACGCTTACTCATCAGAAATTTGGTATGCTTTAATTAAACCAGTGTCGCTGATGTGTAAGCGTTGACGTTGGGAGGCGATTAAATGGTTATACCACTCCTACGCCTTTTCCAGACGGCGTATAAGAGTGCAACATGTTGAGTTTTCCGAGCGAATGGTGCATTTTACTAACCGAGCCATTTGAAACAACCAACGCAATAAAAAAGACTGGAATAATAAGCCTGTATTTATTATTCATCGCAATCGCACTCTACGGTTTTATCCTGCAGAAATGAGATTACTTCCAGCGGTTGTGGATTATCCCTGGGCGATAGTCATAGTCTGGTGTCAGGATTCACAAATGACCTGTTACCTGACATGGATATAAACACAACATAGAGTGCGGTAGTTAATCTGAATCATCTATTTTTCGGCTACACAGCACAAAACAACATTATTGATTCTTTATAAGAGAGAATCTCTCCATTATTTTTATATAAATCATTATTAAGAAAATCCAGAAGCTCTTGCCTTACACTATAAATATTGACTTTTTGGTCAACCAACGACAGTAATATATCCTTGATACCTTTTAATTTCATATTTCTATCAGATATTGTATTAAAAGTGAAGATGATATTACGTTTATTACAACTGGAGAACCAATATTTTAGAGTATTATTCGTCCACTTTGTTGGTGTCTTAATTAGTTGCGCTGTTGTTGTTTTTACATTGTTAAATGTAGAACCGCTAAAATTTGTCCCGACGCACGAAATGAAATTCATCTCTGAATTGTCAAAATTGCAATTCTTTATCTCACACATATCAAGGTTAACATCATGAAATGTCGAATATTTCATGTTTGCATGTGAAAATAAACATGCAATAAACGTTATATATTGCAACCTGGCATTACAAAAAGATTTATTTTTAAAATCAAAACAACAGGTTTTTTTTATTTTGAAATTGTTATTATATCTGCAATGTAAAGAAATCATGTTTTTTATTAACTGATAACACCATTGTGATGATTCTGGTAATTCATAGGGATGTAAATGGATGTTTTCATCGAATATAACCTGTGCGTTATGGTTGTTTATTGAAGATATATGGAAGCTATCATTTGTTAAAGCTATGGTTGTGCTAAAATTATGGTGGTGATCAGCGCTCATGAAATCAAATGTAACAATGTCGTTGTTTCCTTTCTTTTCTTTGTGATATGCGTTTAAAAAAGAAATATTTTCGATCTGTTCATCAGTTAATGTAAATGGCATTTCGTCATCAAAGAAAGCGTAATCGGCATTTGGGAGAGGAATACTCTCAATTGAGCATAGTTTTAATAAAAAAACATGAAAACAATGAAACTTGTTTTTATACATAAGAGAACTTAATCGCTGTTGTATCTTCTGTAGTTGTCCTTTGGGAAGTAAATGCTGTAAATTTGAAAAAGAGCCATCTAAAACATATTTGTATGTAAAAAGGTCCTCTCTCTGACCATTTATTAAAAAATCGTCAGACAATTTAGAAAAACGATTGAGATGACATAAATATTCCATTTGCTCCATATCCATATACTTATGGGGAACTGCGTGGTTTGGTGGTGTGCCAATAAGATTATCCATAAATCACCTTGATAAAAGTTAATGAAATCTATTTATTTTAACCTCGACAATAAAAGCGGCTATAAAAAAACGCTCATTTTCTGATGCTGCGGTTAACCCGTGGAATGTACCGTTAACCCCCTAAAAATTGCAAATCCAGGGTGAACACCCTGGGTTAAAATGGAAATAATGAGCTATTTTTTACAGTATTCACCGGTAATATAAGTAACACTTGTTGCTAACCTAACTAGCAGTACAGTTAATTAACAACATAGAAGTTATTGTTTTTCAAACAAAACAACTCAATATTGCACGCCGGAGGGTTTATGGTTGCTAAATTAAAACCAGATGTTCTTTTTAATACTAATCCTTTTTTAGAAGCAATGAATAAGGAGAGACTTAATCATAAAGGATATTGTGATAAAATTGCTGTAAGTATTAATAATAAGAAATATAATGTAAACTCTAAGGATATTGAAAATATTCTTGATGGCAAAGGGGATTTATTTAAAAAACGTACACTGTGGGAGTTTGTTCGCGATCTTTTTCCCGGCTCTCATATTAAAGAAGTCAAAGGCTTAATTTACGAATTTGTCACGAAAGTTGATAACAAAGCCGAGGTGTTCGATAAGATTAAATCTCTGGCAAAAAAAGAACAACAATGGCGATTTAGTACTAAGACAGACTTTACCACAAATGAAAATAATGAAGTTATTGTGAGTAGATCCTTTAATCTCTACACGGGGGCTACTTCGAATGATAACGAAAAAAAACAGGTTTCTTCAGAGAGATTAACGCTTGATAATTATATTGATGATTTACATTTTGATAATTCTCCCTTGAAGAGATTTATGTTTGATGATTATGCTGTAAAACTTACGACACTGATTAAAAATAAAATTCCTATTATTAATACAACAATCAATTTATCATCGTTGTCTAAGGATGTTTTAAATTCATTAAAATATTGTAGTTTTAAAAATGTAGTTTTTTCAGGAGTGATAAACAGCCCTAACCTTGAAGGTCCGGTTTTTGAAAATTGTTATTTCGAGGATTGTAAATTCAACAACATACAGCTTTATGAGACTAATGATGATACTGTGGGGTCAGGAAATAAAAAACCAATAAAAGGTATGTTTAAAGGTTGTTTTATTTCTAAATGCAAAATTGAAAATTATAGATGTGAGACGTCTAAAATCTACACCGTTACACAACCTGATAGTATTCAAGAAAAATTAGGTTCTTATCTCTTTATGCAGTCTTTCGTTCAGGATTGTATAATCCAGGGAGGATGTTGTCCTGGCTCGAGTATACTTCTGAGTCATTTTTATAACTGTAATATAATAGGGCTTGATGCTCATGGAATGGATTTTTTGGCAAATTCGTTCAACAAGTCTAATTATGATGAAATCAGGGGTCCGGATACGGGGACTGTGTTTTATAATTGTAATTTGAAGCATATTAAAATAAACGATGGTCTTCGTGAAGATGGTTCAGATAGATCTATGTTTAACCCCAAAGAGTATTTTTCTGATTACATTGAAAGAAGATCGAGAAATCTTAAGTTAGATGATAATTTTTCGAAATGCGTAGAGAGTATAAAGAAAGGGACCGATTCTTCATTTAGCAAGAAAAATACAGAAAACAATAATGTCTTCTTTAAAAATAGTAATTTGATTGGGGCAAATTTAGGCTATTATTACAGTGGAGATAGGTGCAAAGACTGTGCTATTGATCCAAATACAAATTATTCAAAAGATGGTCTTACAGCGCAAAAATACATGTATATGGATCTAGACGGAGCTATAAGTAAAGAACAAATATCTGATTTCTTAAAAAAGGTAAGTGCTATCAATATCGATGTAATAAATTTTTATAATTCCGAGTCAAAGACTAAGGAAAAATATAAAAACGCATTTTTAGAGTTAGAGTCGTTTTTATCAACACTTTATGTTGAAAATAAATCGTACGAGGGAAAATATCATTTTGATAATAGTAGGATTGAGTTTTTTATTTTCAAAGATATGCAGGTAAAAGCACAAAATATCATTAGCAATATGATAGAAAATGAACGAATTAAGTTTGTTGAATCTATAATAAATAAAATGATTCCGCCGCCAGATGGAACAATACTTACTGAAAATCCAACCGAATTTATCCAAAAGAAAATTAAGGAGTCTCATAAAGAATCTGTTAGAAATGTAACATTTGAATATAAGGAACTTGCACCCATTTTTGAAGGTGTTGAAGAAAAACAAATTAAAGCACTATCAAACCAACTGGAACATATAAAATCTTTTAAGACAGATTACGATTCAAGGCTCAATAAATATGCTCGCGATTTTCACTATTTTTCCAGTGTATTCGCAATTAACAGGGAGGATTTACTAAAAAACTATCAGGAAATAAGAGCTTCCATTAAAGATTACGATGACTTATTGCGAGAAATTAAAGAGTTAACCATAAAGCGTGATAAATCAGTAGATGATAAAAGGACTTTATTTGATAACAAAAGGGACAAGTGGAATAGTCAAGAAGTACAGGATGAAGTAGCGGCATTAAATCAGAAGATTGCTGACGATGACAATAAGATACGTTCTAACCTTAATATTGTTAAAAATCATAGACGCGAGAATCAATATAAAGCGAATAAAAATATCAGTAACGCGATGCTTAATATTCTGGATTGGTTCGAACGGTATCCCGATATTGTGAAAAATATAAACCAGGCTTAACCATACAGAGGGTGAGCGACTGGACGATTAACGACATAAATTATTTATAGGGAATAGACGCTTACTCATCAGACACCTGGTATTTTTTATCTCAAACCAGCGTGACTGATGTGTAAGCGTTGAAGTAAGGAGGCGATTATCGCGTTATCTTCCAGCCGCGTGCCTTCCAGAGTGCAGGCAGCTGCGCCAGCTCGGTAAAGGTGGTGACTTTCGGGTGAACGATCGGTTTATTGTGCGGGTCAGCGCAGAAGTAAAACACTTCCATTCCGGCATCTATCCCTGATTGCGCGCCGGCGCTGGAGTCATCGACCAGAATGCAGTTTTCAACGTTCACATTCATCGCTTTTGCAGCATGGAACATTAATGCCGGATCGGGCTTCCAACGCTGAATGTCGTAACCGCTGAACAGTTTTTCCGGGAAGTAGTGCAGCATGTTGAGCTTACCAAGCGAATGCTGCATTTTGCTGACCGGACCGTTAGAGACGACGCACATCGGCACGTTAATGCTTGCCAGCAATTCGTTCGCTCCTGCGATGTCCTCAAGTTCGGTATCAAACAGACGTGCTACTTCTGCGCGGTAAACGTGTTCGGCATCGGCCTGGACCATCGTCACGCCCTGTTCTTTACTGATGATGTCGATGATTTCGTAGAGTTTTACGCCTTTAAAACGGGTAAAAATCTCTTCCAGCTCAACGTGAATGCCAAATTCCCTGAACATCGTGACATAGGCGCGAGAGCAAATGACCTCGCTATCGACCAGCGTACCGTCGCAGTCGAAAAATACCGCTTCTATCTGGGACATGTCTTTCCTTTATCGTTAGTTTAACGTTTTCGTCATGCCAATTTGCATGACGCAATCGTTGCCGTATAAGCAAATACAATGAAAAAAAGTTATCTTCAGCCGTCCATATTGTCTCATTTTGGTATACGATAGCGACGGATTTTCCCTCCTTGTTCGGAAATAGATAATGAGTCAACAACACACAACCCAGGCTTCTGGCCAGGGGATGCTGGAACGCGTGTTTAAACTGCGCGAACATGGCACGACGGCACGGACCGAAGTGATCGCCGGTTTTACCACCTTCCTGACGATGGTTTACATCGTTTTTGTTAACCCGCAAATTCTTGGCGTTGCTGGCATGGATACCAGCGCCGTCTTCGTCACGACCTGTCTGATTGCTGCATTCGGCAGTATTATGATGGGACTGTTTGCTAACCTGCCAGTTGCACTGGCACCCGCTATGGGCCTGAATGCGTTCTTCGCTTTTGTGGTTGTGCAGGCAATGGGCTTGCCGTGGCAGGTCGGGATGGGCGCAATCTTCTGGGGCGCGATTGGTCTGCTGTTACTGACGATTTTCCGCGTTCGCTACTGGATGATAGCCAACATTCCGGTGAGTCTGCGTGTGGGCATTACCAGCGGTATCGGCCTGTTTATTGGCATGATGGGACTGAAGAATGCAGGTGTGATTGTCGCTAACCCGGAAACGCTGGTGAGCATCGGTAATCTGACTTCTCACAGCGTACTGCTGGGGATCCTCGGCTTCTTCATCATTGCTATTCTGGCCTCACGCAACATTCACGCGGCGGTGCTGGTTTCCATCGTGGTGACGACGCTGCTGGGCTGGATGCTGGGTGATGTCCACTACAATGGCATCGTTTCTGCGCCGCCGAGCGTAATGACTGTCGTGGGTCATGTAGATTTAGCCGGGTCGTTTAACCTTGGGCTGGCAGGGGTGATTTTCTCTTTCATGCTGGTCAACTTGTTTGACTCCTCCGGTACGCTGATTGGCGTGACAGATAAAGCAGGACTGGCGGATGAAAAAGGTAAATTCCCGCGCATGAAGCAGGCACTGTATGTCGACAGCATCTCTTCCGTGACCGGTTCGTTTATCGGGACTTCTTCTGTTACGGCGTATATCGAGTCTTCTTCCGGCGTTTCCGTTGGGGGGCGTACCGGCCTGACGGCAGTCGTTGTTGGTCTGCTGTTCCTGCTGGTTATCTTCCTGTCGCCGCTGGCGGGGATGGTGCCGGGATATGCCGCAGCTGGCGCGCTGATCTACGTGGGCGTACTGATGACCTCAAGTCTTGCTCGCGTGAACTGGCAGGATCTTACTGAATGTGTTCCGGCGTTTATTACCGCTGTGATGATGCCGTTCAGCTTCTCGATTACCGAAGGTATTGCGCTGGGCTTTATCTCCTACTGCGTGATGAAGATTGGTACCGGACGTCTGCGTGATATAAGCCCGTGCGTAATCATCGTTGCGCTGCTGTTTATCCTGAAGATTGTGTTTATCGACGCTCACTAAAATCGATAGCGCGTTAAAAACCCGCCATGCATGTTTGCTGGCGGGTTTTTTATTTAGCTCTTAACTCGCTGAATAAACTCACCAAATGCAGTCAATTGCCCGGTCAGGTGGTCCAGCGTACCCTGATCAATCACTTCTCCGGTTTGCGGATCAACTTTGTTCTGAATCACGCCGCCCATAAATTCCGGCTTGTTCATCACCATTGCATCGAGGAAAACCAGAATCTGGCGCAGGTGATACTGACAGCGCGCGCCGCCAATCACGCCCATTGAGCTGGTCTGAATCAACACCGGTTTACCGGCCAGCGGTTGATCCGGCAGGCGGGAAAGCCAGTCGATGGCATTTTTCAGCCCACCCGGTACCGAGTAGTTATATTCCGGCGTGACGATCACCACACCGTCAGCCTGACGGATCTGTTCCGCCAGAGCTTCAACCGTTGCTGGAAAACCTTCTTCCTGCTGTACGTCAGCGTCATACAAGGGAATGTCGGCAATGGAAGGTAACGCATTGACTTCCATGCTCGCCGGAGCAATTTTCGGCAGGGTACGTGCAACCATGCCATTAAATGAGCCTTTGCGCAGGCTTCCCAGTAACGTAACCACCTTCAATTTTTCAGACATGATGACTCCTGTGGTTGTCTATCAATTTGGCGAAAAAGACTTCACGGTAGAGAGCTGGGCAAAACGCATCATCCGGCTGGTAGGATTGTTGGCGCGGCTGTGAATATCCGGCAGGCTTTTCCAGCCGTGTTTGCCATCTAACTCCCAGACACTGAGCTTTTCAATCGTGGGCGTGACCGCCACGGACCACACCAGCACGTCCTCCGCGTCGCATAACGCTTCTACATGATTTACATGAGCACATTTCAGGCGTCCGGCAATGGGCAGCAGCTGCAGATCGCGCGGATCGTCATTCAAAACATCACCGGTTAGTTTTAGCACGCTTCGGCGCAGCGTGATGAGCTGCGCCCGCGCTTCGTTTGGATCGTTTTGTTTACTGATCCATAGCGATTCATTGCTGGAAAAGGTGTGGTTATCGAGCGCGTGTGGGCTATGAAACCCGCGCGTCGCACGCTGCAGTTCCATATCGAGGCCACATTCACCTTCGGTTGTTAACGCCACGCCAACCATATTCCCGGCATAGGAAATAGAAAACGAAGGCAAATTTTTATCGCTGAAAACCGGTTTACCTTTCGGCAGGGTGACGATTTCCGGCAATTCGCCAATGCCATACAGCATGAACATCAGTTCTGCGAGTAAACCTCTGGACGCCAGAAAACGGCTTTGACGATGAGGGGGAATGTTTCGGGCTTCTTGATGACACTGGGAGGGGAGACGAACAGAAATCAGATGTCCTTCCGTTAAAATCCCTCGGGCAAAGTGAGTCGCCATTTTTCGCTCCATGCTTAATGGTCCATTATGAATACAAGAGTAATCATTTACTGGAATGATGGACAGACTAAAGCGGCTAAAAGTTCGATTCAGATAAGTTTATTACAACTTTTTTACATTTTATTGTGAAATAGGGTCGCGTTTCATACGATTCGGTTATGCCATCGACGCGTAAAGATTTTTAATGGTTTCCCGTAACCAGACGATCTTCGGATTATGGCTGTTCCGTTTATGCCACAGCAGGGTAAAAGGGACTTCCAGCTTTTTTTGCTGGCTTTCGTCAAACGGGAGAGGAAGAGCAACCAACGGCAGTTGGTGGAGTTGATTGTAGTACTGACAGTAGCGCGGCGCGGTCGCCAGTAGCAGATTGTCGGGCTGTGCTGCCATAAACAGTGACTGCTCGAATTCCGGCAGGCTCATAGCAATCGTGCGTTCGCGCCCCAGCTCCTGTAACACATTGTCCAGCGCCCAGGTATCGCTCTGTTCCCAGCAAATGCTGATATGCGGATAACGTAAAAAGGTGTCCAGATTCCATGCTTCATGCAGTGCCGGATGATCTTTGCGTAACCAGACGCAGGGCACATCACTAAACAGCACTTCATAATCAATGGCTAACGGTAGCGAGCTTAACAGCTCCCGCGAACGGGGATGACTTTCGCGACCAGAAAAACCAATATCCACTTCACCACGAGTAATGGCATCTAAGGAATCGTAATCCCAGTTACGTAATTTGATGGTCGCCTGCGGGTAACGTTGGTAGATCCGTTTCGACAGCGCATTAAGCATGATCATCATCAGCGGCGATTCCGCCGCCAGCTCAAACTTCAGGCCGCGCGGTGTCTGGTGATGCGGTTTATCCAGCAGCAGGTTGCTCATTTGCATCCATTCCGCCAGATTTTGCTCCATGCTGACCATTAGCGGTGTGGGCGACAGGCCCAGCGGTGAGTTCACAAAGAGTGGGTCGTCAAACCACGCTCTTAACTTTGCCAGCGACTTACTCACCGCCGAAGGTGTCACGTTCATCCGCTTCGCCGCTTTGGTCACGCTGCGCTCCTGCATCAGCAGTTGCAGACAGAGCAGCAAATTGAGATCAAGCGTGGTGATGGATTTCTTCATGAGCGGCAACGGGGCGTCCAGGCGCGACGAACATAATCAGCAACAGGCTCACTATGCTACAGGCAATCAGAATCCCGATCAGCATATTCCATGCGCCGATACCAACCACCGCTGCCAGCCAAATCCACAGTGACGAACCGCAAACCTGCGCAATACCTAAGGTCGAGCTGGCTACGCCCGCGCGTAATGAAAACGGCCCTAACGCCTGACTCATCGCTACGCCAAAACCTACCGAGAAACCGGCGCAAATCAGCGTGATACCAAACAGAGAAACCGCATGGGAAGGTGAAACGGCAAGAGTGATCCCCGCCGCCAGGAATAACACCTGTGAGGTGATCATCAACGTACGTGGCTTAAAAATTCCCAGCGCAAATGGTGTGGAGAATGAAACGGTCATGCTGACGCCAGCGGTCAACGCCATAATGGTGGCGTATTCCCCGCGCTCAAAACCCATGATTTCCATCAGCAATACCGGCGACGTGTTGACGAAGGTGAGGATCACCGAAACGCTGAGGGTGGTGATAACAACACGGCTGAGGAAAAACCGGTTAAGCAGCGACTCGCTATTTTCTCGTGGTTTGTCAGAAGCTGCGAGGGCCGCAGGGCGCGTTTCTTTTAAAATAAACAAAGACAACATCAGTACCGCGATGCCCATCGTTGCCATCGTCCAGAACAGACTCTGCCACGGGAATTTAAGCATAATCAGGTGTCCGAGCACCGGCGCTAATACCGGAATGATGCAGGTAATGCCGTTGAGTAACGACAGCACTTTAGCCCGACGTCGATCATCCAGCGTGTCGCGTAAAATGGCGAACGCCACCACGTAACAACAGCCCGCGCCCAGCCCCTGTAGAAATCGCCCTGCAAGAAATAACGTGCTGGTTTCAGCCAGTGAACAGAACACCGAGGCGATAATAAATAGCGCCGCGCCGGGTATGGCGACAGGCTTTCTCCCTGAACGATCGGCCACTTTACCGGCAAATAACATCGCAGCTGCCATGCCCGCCAGATAAACGGAGAACGCAATATGCAACTGCGCTTCGCTGGCATTGAGATCGGCGGCGATGCGCGGCAAACCAACGAGGTACATATCAATCCCGGCGGGATACAGTAAAACCAGGGCAAAACTACAAATCAAAAAGCGGGACATGGGCTAAAGCGTCCTGATAGTAAGGTGACGCAAAGCATACGTGGTGAAGGAGAATCAGGCGAGTTGCCATTTGGACATAAGTGATTTCCTGACAGGCAAGAAGCCAGCGAAATGGCTGGCTTCTTGAAGGATGATTTAGCCAAATTTAGGTAACACGTTAAAGACGTTACCGAACCAGCATAAAATTACGGTTATACCAAAGAGAATGACAATCGCCGGAATAAGATTGCCGCCCCAGACCGTGAACATCTGATTGGGAAACTTCTTGCGGGCTTTGATTGCCAGTACAGCAGGAATTATTACCGCCCAGATGGTGGCGCACAGTCCGGCACCGCCGATCCCGTAAATAAAGCCGTTCGGGAAGATCAGATACAACAACGCAGGTGGCAGGAAGGTTAACAGCACGGTTTTGAAACGCCCGGCGTGGGAGTTATCAATCTTAAACAGATCCGCCAGATAATCGAACAATCCCAGCGTGACACCAAAAAACGAACTGGCAACAGCTAAGTTAGAGAACACCAGCAGGCAAAACTCGATAATCCCATGCTGTTTGGTGCCGAGGAACGATTTCACCAGCGAATCAACGTTGCCGCCTGAAGAGATAATCGCCTTAAAGCTTTCTCGTGGGATATTCCCCATCGTGCAATAGAGCCAGAAGAGATAAATCACCAGCGCCAGCAGCGAACCGAAGACCACGCTTTTGATTAGCTTATCTTTGCGTTTGCCATAGCAAATAATCAGGCTGGGAATATTGCCGTGGAAACCAAATGACGCCAGACACACCGGCAAAGCCATAAAGATATACGGGAAATAAGATGTACCCGCAGTGGTGCTGGTGGCATCGCGCAGAATGGAATAATCGACCTGGAAGAAGAAAGAACCAAACACGATCACAAAGGAGATAATCTTCAACCCGAGGAACAACGAGGTAATACGACTGGCGGCTAACGAGCTTATCCACAATACGCTGGCAACGAAAATGGCTGTGCAGATCCCGACAATACGTGGATTAGCGTGATAACCCAAATTCATTGATATCGTTTCACTAATGATCGCACCATTAGCAGAGATATAGGCATAAGTGAGGATATAGAGAACGAAGGCAACGGTAATACCGCTGATAATGTTCCAGGTGTTACCGATTAAATCTTTGGTGATAGTGTTAAAACTGGAGCCGACGGGATAATTTAAATTTGCTTCTAATAACAATAACCCGGAATGAAGCATTGAAAACCAGGCAATGATAAGGATAAAGGCACCCCAGAAAAACCAGGCACCGGCAAGATCAACAGGTAAAGCAAACATACCTCCACCAATTACTGTACCTGCTATAACCATAACACCCCAAAATGCAGAGTGTTTTTTTTCAGCTTGATCAGTCATGATGCCACCTTTAGAGGAAGGCTATTTTTGTTATTGAGGATGTAGGGTAAGAGAGTGGCTAACATCCTTATAGCCACTCTGAATGTTTTAATTAAACTTCTTTCAGTTTTGCAGTGAAGTGACGCAATACTTTCGGTTCGTAGGTAAAGGTTAACCCTTTAATATTCGCCGCGTTCTCTTTCACATGTTTAAAGGCTTCAATAATGAAGTCCATATGTGTTTGAGTATATGTTGCACGCGGAATGGTTAAACGCAGCAGTTCAGCTGGGCATGGCAGTTGTTTACCGGTTTTCGGATCGCGGCCTAACAGGAAAGAACCAATTTCTACCGCACGGATACCGGCGACTTTATACAGCTCGCACGCCAGCGCCTGTGCCGGGAACTGGTCTGCCGGGATATGCGGCAGCAGTTTACCGGCATCAACGAATGCCGCGTGACCGCCCGCCTGCTGGCAGACAACGCCAATCTCTTCCAGACCATCGACCAGATACTGCACCTGCGCGATACGATAAGCCAGCCAGTCCAGATTCATGCCGTCATACAGACCTACCGCCAGACGCTCCATCGCGCCGCCTTCCAGACCACCATATGTCGGGAAGCCTTCCTGCACCACGCAAAGGGTTCTGCACTCGGTGTACACATCAAAGAAGCTGTCGTCTTTCATGCACAACAAGCCGCCCATCGGCACCATCGCATCTTTCTTGGCGGACATCGCCAGCATATCGGCATATTTGTAGGTTTCGCGGGTGATCTGCTCGATGGTCCAGTCTTTGTATTCTGCTTCACGCTGCTTGATGAAATAGGCGTTTTCAGCAAAGCGTGCGGAGTCCATTACCACCGGAATATCGTATTTCTTCGCGATGCTGTACATCGCTTTTAAGTTTGCCAGTGAAACCGGCTGACCGCCTGCAGAGTTACTGGTGATGGTTGCAACGATATACGGCACGTTATTCGGGCCAACTTCTTCAATGCCTCGTTCTAATCCCTCAAGGTCAAAATTGCCTTTAAAGTCGTAACGCACGCCAGTATCGAAGGCTTCTTTGATATAGACGTTACGCACGGTACAGCCGTTAATCTGGCTATGGCCCTGCGTGGTATCAAAGAAATAGTTAGAGAATGCCACCATTTTGCTGCGATCCAGGCCTTTTTCCTGCTCGCGTTTTTTAATCAGTACCGGAATATAGATTTGCTCTGCGCCACGGCCCTGGTGAGTTGGAATGGTGTATTGATAACCAAAGATATTTTTCACTGACTCGGCTAACGCATAGTAGCTGCGGCTGCCGCTGTAGGCTTCGTCGCCGCGCATCATCGCAGCCTGCATGCTCTGCGTCACCGCCCCGGTGCCGCTGTCGGTCAGTAAATCGATAAACACATCTTCGCTATCCAGCAGGAACGGGTTCATACCGGATTTAATAATTGCCTCTTCACGATAAGCGCGAGTGGTACGTTTTACTGGCTCAATAACACGAATGCGGAACGGTTCAGGGAGATGTTTAAAGTTTTCCATTACATAATCCTTCATTTATTTTAATTACAGTGATCCCTGTGAATATTACATCTGCTATACCGATTAATTCGCCAGATATATATGTAAGTACCATCATTTACTAAAACAAGTAAATAAACGAGAGATGGCCTTTGCAAAAGGCAAAATTAAGATATAGCAAACAAATAGATCACATTGAATCTAATCGGTTTGGCTCTGGTGATGGCTACAGAAGGGCAAATCAAGGGCGATGATCGACAATCTTGTTGTCAATATTGAACCATTTTGAGGTCACACATATATGTAAGATATTCATAATGCACTTATCCTCGAAAGACACGAGGCTACAGTATAATACTCAAGAATTTTGTCTATTCTAAAATTGTTTAAATGTGAATCGAATCACAATTAGATATTGTCTGTGTTTGTGATGGCTGGCCCATGCAAAATATTAGCAAAAATCCATAAATGGATAAATTTTTTAATTTTTATCATTATTGTTGAAGATGATGGCATTGATTATAGGGGTTCCATTACAAGGAGCTGTTTCCCTCATTGACGTCGCGGTTTACTCACTTCATTACCAGGTTGATGACCTGATGGGGTAATGACGTAAAAAGACAAATAACTCTATAAATGAGCGAAATTTGATAGTTGGTTTTTAAATAGTAACCTTATTATTACTACAACTTTCATATGGATGAGGGGAAAGAAAATGGTTGATAACGTAACTGTTGGCAGTGTATGTGCACAATCTCCTTCTTTCATGCCTGATTTGGATGGAGGAAAAAATAAAACTCAATTGATCGTTGACGATATAGTGGCGTATCTTAAAAATCCTTCAGTTTATTCACTTGAAAAAGAGGGGCCGTTAAATCATTTTGTTAATTATTGTTCTGAAGTTGAGTTAGGTTTCTATAGCGATGGTGCATATTCAATTCTTGTCTCCAGATCTAAGCAACAACCTGAAGGTATGATTTTAACCGTAAGCGATGCAGACGCAATCAATATAGTACATATTTCCGTATCTCCAGCGCTTATAAAATTCCTGGATGATATTTTTACTTGCCTTCATACGTACCCTGATGATGAGAGTTTTACAAAAGAGCAGATAAAAGCTAATAGCAAATATGACGTTATAAACTACAACTGTAAGATTTTTTTTAATGAAAAACCAGAAAATGAAATCGTGTGCAGGCATCTTTCTCTACAATATTGTATAGATTCAATGAATGAACATACAGGGAAAGTTCCATTAAAGGCTTACTATTCATCTCCGGAAGATATACAAAAACATATTCCATTCGAGCTTGAGCAGCAATTTGACAATCTACAAAAAAATCCACCACCCGGTACATGCGTTGTTGCCTGTGATAAGTTTGGGGAGGCATTATCAGTCTTTTTTCACAGAATGGAAAAAGAGAAGTTAACGCATATGGCGGCAATCGTTCAATCTCAAACTCACGCTATGGCCGTCCGCTTGAGGATCAAAAAAACGCCTGCTGGAGAAACAGAATATGTTGTATCCTTTTATGATCCTAATGCAACCAATACTGCAGTACGCTATAAAGCAAACAACTGTGATTCTTTTGGATCATTGCGATCCTTTATGAATATTAAACAGGCACAAAAAAAATGGGTAATGACAGAAATTTGCTCCGACTGTGTAGGAATAACTCCTTATCTCCCTCGAGAACAAGCCCATTTATTAAGTGGTATAAATAATGAGTTGCAACCACCATTATCACCATTAGCATTACATCTATTAATACAAATGGGGATGCATGAAAACATTGTTCTTTTTTTTGATAAATTTAAAAACTCCCAAGAAATGACAGCATCAAAGGTTCTTGCTGCGAAATCAATTACAGGAACATATGGATTATATGTATTATGGTATCAAAATAGTATTGATGTTTTTAATGAATTCATAATAAATTTAAAAGAGTTGACCAGAAAGTATAATTTTAGCCATAGCGATCTGGAAAATATACTCCTTGCGAAAGATTACCTCGGTGTGAGCTGGATTCCTAAGGCTTTAAGAAATAATCAAAATAAAATTGTCAAAGAATGGTTGTTGGCGATAGATGACTTTGAGAAAGAGTTTGGAGTAAATAAAAATGAAATACTTCGTAGTGTAGGAAAAGAAATAGACTCAATTTATGATTTAAATAGCGCTATTAGGACCAATAATTATAATGTTGTTAATATATTGCTAGCCAATATAAAAGCCAAAATGTTTAAAAATGAAATAAATAAAGAAGATATATTGAAACTGATGGCAGCAAGAGAATGGACGGGGGAGTCAGACAAATGGACGAAGGCATCAGGCTTATATTCTGCGATAGTGAAAGGGCATACGGAGATTGTTGCTGCCTGGATGGAGACAGCTGAAGTGATAGCCAGCCATTATGAAAATGATAAAGATGTAGTGAGAGAACTACTGTCGTTGAGCAGAAATAATGCTGCCTGCTCTTTGCATATTGCAAGCTTTAAGAAAATGAGTAAAGAGGTCATTGACGTATATCTGAATGCGGCGATTCGCCTGGCGTTGCAACACGGGTTCTCTTTCGATGAAATTGTGGAGCAGTTTACCCGTGACTTTGATGGCAAGTCATTCTCTCATGTGGTAAATAACGGGGATGATATACATATGGGGCTCTGGCTGAAAATATTCAAAATTGTGGTTGGTGAAAATGAAAATTACCTTAAAGATGTGATGATGCAGCTGGAAGAAAAGAATAATGAAGGTAAATCTGTAATAAGTCTGGCAAATGGCAATCCTGTACTTAAAGAACTATTCTGGAAAGCAGTAGACGAATTTAACTTTCCGCAAGAGGAGCTTAATAGGTTAAAGCAATATCGTTCTCTGTAAAGACAGGACTGCAAGGTGTTTAAAGTCGCTCCAGCCAGTAGCAAATGCAGTTTTGGTGCAGGATGCTCATAAAAAACAAGCGCTGTTCCGTTCTGATAGTTAGTTTCCCCCAGAACGGAACAGTGCCCTTTATATCAATTTAGACGACTTACTTACCAATACAGAAGCTGGAGAAAATCCGCCCCAGCAGGTCGTCAGAGGTAAATTCCCCGGTGATTTCGCTTAAGTTCTGCTGCGCCAGGCGCAACTCTTCCGCCAGCAGTTCGCCTGCCCAGGCACCCAACAGTTGCGCTTTGCCCTGTTGTAGATGTTCCGCCGCTTGTTCCAGCGCCTGTAAGTGGCGACGGCGCGCCAGGAAGCCGCCTTCCATATTGGTGTCAAAGCCCATGCTCTGTTTGAGATGGTTACGCAGCACGTCCACGCCTTCGCCAGTCCTTGCCGAGAGACGAATCAACGCATGACCGTTCACTTCACTCATTCCCAGCGTTTCGCCGGTGATATCGGCTTTATTGCGTACCACGGTGATCGGCAGTTTGGCAGGCAGACGGGCGATAAATTCCGGCCAGATCTCTGCCGG
The DNA here is from genome assembly GCF_046486065.1 of Escherichia sp. WS547. Taxonomy (NCBI): domain Bacteria; kingdom Pseudomonadati; phylum Pseudomonadota; class Gammaproteobacteria; order Enterobacterales; family Enterobacteriaceae; genus Escherichia; species Escherichia sp. WS547. The sequence continues at coordinate 45,960 of NZ_JBJQMA010000014.1, forward strand.
ATCAACGGCGTCTGTCGTGGTGCCATCGACCATAAACAGTACGCGGTCGGCCTGTTCAATTTCCTGCCACGCGCGCTCGATACCAATACGTTCCACTTCATCACTGGCTTCACGTAGCCCGGCAGTGTCGATGATATGCAGCGGCATTCCGTCAATGTGGATATGCTCACGCAGCACGTCACGCGTGGTTCCGGCGATATCAGTCACGATTGCCGCTTCACGGCCCGCCAGCGCGTTTAACAGGCTCGATTTACCGGCGTTAGGACGTCCGGCAATCACCACCTTCATCCCTTCGCGCAACAAACTACCCTGACGTGCTTCAGCACGCACTGCATCAAGATCGGCAATCACGTCATTGAGCTGGGCTTCAATTTTGCCGTCGGAGAGGAAATCGATCTCTTCATCAGGGAAATCAATTGCCGCTTCGACGTAAATGCGCAAGTGGGTGAGGGCTTCCACCAGATGGTTGACCCGTGCGGAGAATGCGCCTTGCAGCGAGTTAAGTGCCGAACGGGCCGCCTGTTCCGAACTGGCGTCGATAAGATCCGCAATCGCCTCGGCCTGGGCTAAGTCGAGTTTATCGTTAAGAAACGCGCGTTCGGAAAACTCACCAGGGCGAGCAATCCGCAGGCCGGGAATGGTCAGAATGCGTTTTAACAGCAGGTCGAGGATCACCGGACCGCCATGACCCTGCAGTTCAAGCACATCTTCGCCGGTGAACGAGTTCGGGCCAGGGAACCATAGCGCAATCCCCTGATCGAGCACGCTGCCGTCGGCGTCTTTAAACGGAAGATAATCGGCGTAGCGCGGCTTAGGCAGTTTACCCAGCACGGTTTCGGCAACTTCACGGGCTTTGAGACCGGAGATGCGCAGGATGCCAACACCGCCACGTCCCGGAGGCGTGGCCTGGGCTACGATAGTGTCATTATCGCTCATGATGTTCCTGTTGCTTTGTGTGGCGGATACGCGGTGCTTATCCGCCCTACGAAAAGAAAAAAGGCGGTCAACTGACCGCCCTTATTTTAGCGAAAACTCACCGAATCAGGATTTTTTCTTCTCGCGGCTATGCAGGCCACGTTTTTCCAGACCACGGTAAATCAGCTGCTGCTGAATAATGGTTACCAGGTTGCTGACGATATAGTACAGCACCAGACCTGACGGGAACCACAGGAAGAACACGGTGAAGATGACCGGCATAAAGGTCATGATCTTCTGCTGCATCGGGTCGGTCACGGTGGTCGGCGACATCTTCTGAATGAAGAACATCGTTACGCCCATCAGGATCGGCAGGATGTAGTACGGGTCCTGTGCAGACAGGTCGTGGATCCACAGTGCAAACGGTGCCTGACGCAGTTCAACGGAACCCATCAGCATGTAGTACAACGCCAGGAAGATTGGCATCTGGATCAGCAGTGGGAAGCAGCCGCCCAGCGGGTTAACCTTCTCAGCTTTGTACAGCGCCATCATTTCCTGACTGATACGCTGTTTGTCATCGCCCAGACGCTCACGCATTGCCTGAATCTTCGGCTGCAGCATGCGCATCTTCGCCATGGAGGTGTACTGCGCTTTGGTCAGCGGGTACATGATGCCACGAACGATAAAGGTGATGATGATAATGGAGAAGCCCCAGTTACCCACAAAGCTATGGATCCATTTCAGCAGTTTGAACAGCGGCTGAGAGATGAACCACAACCAACCGTAATCAACGGTCAGATCCAGGTGCGGAGCAACAGCTGCCATTTTGTCCTGGATTTCCGGGCCAACCCACAGGGTGCTGTTCATCGCGCCAGTCTGACCAGGCTGAACCAGTACCGGCTGAGATTTATAGCCGATAGCGGCGATGCCGTTACCCAGATTAGCGGTATAGAAGTTGTTGGTACCGTCGTTATGCGGGATCCACGCCGTCGCGAAATACTGTTGCAGCATTGCCACCCAACCACCTTTCGAAGAGATGTTCAGGTTTTCGTTATCGGCAATGGTATCGAACTTGTATTTCTCGTACTTCTCGTCAGGCGTGGAGTACGCCGCGCCGCGGAAGGTGTGCAGTGCGAAGTTGCTGCTTCCGGTATCGAGATGCGGTGGCAGAGTGATGGATTGCTTCAACTGACCAAAGGTGGAGATCTCCAGCGGTTTCTCGCCAGCGTTCTGCACGTTGTAGTTGACGTTGACAGCGTAATCACCACGTTTCAGGACAAACGTTTTGGTAAACGTGTTGCCTGCCGCGTCGGTATACGTCATCGGCACCTGCAGTTCGTTTTGACCTTCAGCCAGCACATAAGCGTCTTTTTCAACGTTATACAGCGGACGCGGGCCGTTAGCCGGATTATCCGGGCCATCACGACCGGTCAGACCGCTCTGTGCCTGATAAATAAACTGCGGTGAAGTTTCCAGCAGCTGGAACGGCTGGGTAGAGTTCAGCTCTTTCGGGTAAGCAGGCAGCAGAGCTTGCTCAATATCACCACCACGGGTGTTGATGGTCAGATCAAGCACGTCGGTCTTAACCGAGATCAGTTTCCCCTGGCCACTGGCCGGTACGCCCTGGTCGGCGGCGCTACCCGCTGCGGTGGTCGTTGTCTGCGTGGTCTGTTGGGCCTGAGGTTGCGGGTTTTTATCCTGCTCCCAGGCTTGCCAGATCATGAAAGACACGAACAGCAAAGCGATGACTAAAAGATTGCGTTGCGAATCCATCGTTAGTGTTCTCTGGTATCAAATGGTCCGGGCGGGACGGGATCGTCACCACCAGGGTGTAAAGGGTGGCATTTTAATACGCGTTTCACCGTCAACCAACTGCCTTTTATCACTCCAAACCTGCGCAATGCCTCAATTCCGTAGCTTGAACAGGTTGGAGTGAAACGACAATGCGGCCCGAGTAGCGGACTAATCAGGCGTTGATAGACCCGAATGAGGGCTATCAGGACCCGCGAGCCAGGCGACAGTGGCGGCGCCATAATTTTTCCAACGCTTCCGAGAGAGCACGGTTATCGAGGTCGGCAACCCCTTTTTTCGCCACCACCACGAAATCCATAGCCGGGAGTTCATGTTGGCGCAGACGGAAGCTTTCACGCGTCAGACGTTTAATCCGATTGCGTTCATGGGCGCGTCGAACGTTTTTCTTGGCGACTGTAAGACCGATACGGGGATGCCCCAGCGAATTCAGGCGGCCGAGAATGGTAATTTGCGGCGTGCCAGCCCGTTGTGGCTGCTGGAAGACGAATGTGAATTGACTGGGAGTTAACAAGCGTAACTCCCTGGGAAATGCGAGCTTAACCACTCAGGGGTTAGCTTTATTACTTAGAAACGGTCAGACGAGCGCGGCCTTTAGCACGACGACGTGCCAGAACCTGACGACCATTTTTAGTAGCCATACGAGCACGGAAGCCGTGAGAACGGTTGCGCTTCAGTACAGACGGTTGAAAAGTGCGTTTCATGGCGATTTCTACCTAAACTTGAATAAATTCAATGGCTTTATTGGATATCCGCCGAAAAATGAAACGATGGACACCGAAGCCATGGGTGATTAAAGAGGCCGGATTGTAATAATTGTACACTCCGGAGTCAATTCTCTTTCCTTATTTACCGCGCTTTTCCGCACCTTTTCGCAGGGAAAATGTACGGCCTCACACCAGTGAAAACCAGCATGGCGCGCCGGGTGGAGGATTATACGGGCTGACGGGTAAAGCGCAAGGATCGTCCTGGATCTTTATTAGATCGATTAAGCCAATTTTTGTCTATGGTCATTAAATTTTCCAATATGCGGCGTAAATCGTGCCCGCCTCGCGGCAGGATCGTTTACACTTAGCGAGTTCTGGAAAGTCCTGTGGATAAATCGGGAAAATCTGTGAGAAACAGAAGATCTCTTGCGCAGTTTAGGCTATGATCCGCGGTCCCGATCGTTTTGCAGGATCTTGATCGGGCATATAACCGCAGACAGCGGTTCGTGCGTCACCCTCAAGCAGGGTCTTTTCGACGTACGTCAACAATCATGAATGTTTCAGCCTTAGTCATTATCGACTTTTGTTCGAGTGGAGTCCGCCGTGTCACTTTCGCTTTGGCAGCAGTGTCTTGCCCGATTGCAGGATGAGTTACCAGCCACAGAATTCAGTATGTGGATACGCCCATTGCAGGCGGAACTGAGCGATAACACGCTGGCCCTGTACGCGCCAAACCGTTTTGTCCTCGATTGGGTACGGGACAAGTACCTTAATAATATCAATGGACTGCTAACCAGTTTCTGCGGAGCGGATGCCCCACAGCTGCGTTTTGAAGTCGGCACCAAACCGGTGACGCAAACGCCACAAGCGGCAGTGACGAGCAACGTCGCGGCCCCTGCACAGGTGGCGCAAACGCAGCCGCAACGTGCTGCGCCTTCTACGCGCTCAGGTTGGGATAACGTTCCGGCCCCGGCAGAACCGACCTATCGTTCTAACGTAAACGTCAAACACACGTTTGATAACTTCGTTGAAGGTAAATCTAACCAACTGGCGCGCGCGGCGGCTCGCCAGGTGGCAGATAACCCTGGCGGTGCCTATAACCCGTTGTTCCTTTATGGCGGCACGGGTCTGGGTAAAACTCACCTGCTGCATGCGGTGGGTAACGGCATTATGGCGCGCAAGCCGAATGCCAAAGTGGTTTATATGCACTCCGAGCGCTTTGTTCAGGACATGGTAAAAGCCCTGCAAAACAACGCGATCGAAGAGTTTAAACGCTACTACCGTTCCGTAGATGCACTGCTGATCGACGATATTCAGTTTTTTGCTAATAAAGAACGATCTCAGGAAGAGTTTTTCCACACCTTCAACGCCCTGCTGGAAGGTAATCAACAGATCATTCTCACCTCGGATCGCTATCCGAAAGAGATCAACGGCGTTGAGGATCGTTTGAAATCCCGCTTCGGTTGGGGACTGACTGTGGCGATCGAACCGCCAGAGCTGGAAACCCGCGTGGCGATCCTGATGAAAAAGGCCGACGAAAACGACATTCGTTTGCCGGGCGAAGTGGCGTTCTTTATCGCCAAGCGTCTACGATCTAACGTACGTGAGCTGGAAGGCGCGCTGAACCGCGTTATTGCTAACGCCAACTTTACCGGACGGGCGATCACCATCGACTTCGTGCGTGAGGCGCTGCGCGACTTGCTGGCATTGCAGGAAAAACTGGTCACCATCGACAATATTCAGAAGACGGTGGCGGAGTACTACAAGATCAAAGTCGCGGATCTCCTTTCTAAGCGTCGATCCCGCTCGGTGGCGCGTCCGCGCCAGATGGCGATGGCGCTGGCGAAAGAGCTGACTAACCACAGTCTGCCGGAGATTGGCGATGCGTTTGGTGGTCGTGACCACACGACGGTGCTTCATGCCTGCCGGAAGATCGAGCAGCTGCGTGAAGAGAGCCACGATATCAAAGAAGATTTTTCCAATTTAATCAGAACATTGTCATCGTAAACCTATGAAATTTACCGTAGAACGTGAGCATTTATTAAAACCGCTACAACAGGTGAGCGGGCCGTTAGGTGGTCGTCCTACGCTACCGATTCTCGGTAATCTGCTGTTACAGGTTGCTGACGGTACGTTGTCGCTGACCGGTACTGATCTCGAGATGGAAATGGTGGCACGCGTTGCGCTGGTTCAGCCACACGAGCCAGGGGCGACGACCGTTCCGGCGCGCAAATTCTTTGATATCTGCCGTGGTCTGCCTGAAGGCGCAGAAATTGCCGTGCAACTGGAAGGTGAGCGGATGCTGGTGCGCTCCGGGCGTAGCCGTTTTTCGCTGTCTACCCTGCCAGCGGCAGATTTCCCGAATCTCGATGACTGGCAGAGCGAAGTCGAATTTACCCTGCCGCAGGCGACGATGAAGCGTCTGATTGAAGCGACCCAGTTTTCTATGGCGCATCAGGACGTTCGCTATTACTTAAACGGTATGCTGTTTGAAACCGAAGGTGAAGAACTGCGCACCGTGGCGACCGACGGCCACCGTCTGGCGGTCTGTTCAATGCCAATTGGTCAATCTTTGCCAAGCCATTCGGTGATCGTGCCGCGTAAAGGCGTGATTGAACTGATGCGTATGCTCGACGGCGGCGACAATCCGCTGCGCGTGCAGATTGGCAGCAACAACATTCGCGCCCACGTTGGCGACTTTATCTTCACCTCGAAACTGGTGGATGGTCGCTTCCCGGATTACCGACGCGTTCTGCCGAAGAACCCGGACAAACATCTGGAAGCAGGTTGCGATCTCCTCAAGCAGGCGTTTGCTCGCGCGGCAATTCTCTCTAACGAGAAATTCCGCGGCGTACGTCTGTATGTCAGCGAAAACCAGCTGAAAATCACCGCCAACAACCCGGAACAGGAAGAAGCGGAAGAGATCCTCGACGTTACCTATAGCGGTGCGGAGATGGAAATCGGCTTCAACGTCAGCTATGTGCTGGATGTTCTGAACGCGCTGAAATGTGAAAACGTGCGCATGATGCTGACCGATTCGGTTTCCAGCGTGCAGATTGAAGATGCCGCATCACAGTCGGCTGCCTATGTTGTCATGCCAATGAGACTGTAATGTCCCTCACCCGCTTGTTGATCCGCGATTTCCGCAATATCGAAACCGCGGATCTCGCTTTATCTCCCGGCTTTAACTTTCTGGTAGGTGCCAACGGCAGTGGCAAAACCAGCGTGCTGGAAGCCATCTATACGCTCGGCCATGGTCGGGCGTTTCGCAGTTTGCAGATTGGTCGCGTCATTCGCCACGAGCAGGAGGCGTTTGTTCTCCACGGGCGATTACAGGGCGAAGAGCGCGAGACGGCGATTGGCTTAACCAAAGACAAACAGGGCGACAGCAAAGTCCGCATCGACGGTACAGACGGGCATAAGGTCGCGGAACTGGCGCACCTGATGCCAATGCAGTTGATAACGCCAGAAGGGTTTACTTTACTCAACGGCGGCCCCAAATACAGAAGAGCATTCCTCGACTGGGGATGCTTTCACAACGAACCCGGATTTTTCACCGCCTGGAGCAATCTCAAGCGATTGCTCAAGCAGCGCAATGCGGCGCTGCGTCAGGTGACACGTTACGAACAGCTACGCCCGTGGGATAAAGAACTGATCCCGCTGGCGGAGCAAATCAGTACCTGGCGCGCGGAGTATAGCGCCGGTATCGCGGCCGATATGGCTGATACCTGTAAGCAATTTCTCCCTGAGTTTTCTCTGACTTTCTCTTTCCAGCGCGGCTGGGAGAAAGAGACAGAGTACGCTGAGGTGCTGGAACGTAATTTTGAACGCGATCGCCAGCTAACCTACACCGCGCATGGCCCGCACAAAGCGGACTTACGCATTCGCGCCGACGGTGCGCCGGTGGAAGATACCTTATCGCGTGGGCAGCTTAAGCTGTTGATGTGCGCCTTACGTCTGGCGCAAGGAGAGTTCCTCACCCGTGAAAGCGGGCGGCGGTGTCTCTACCTGATAGATGATTTTGCCTCTGAGCTTGATGATGAGCGTCGCGGGTTGCTTGCCAGCCGCTTAAAAGCGACGCAATCACAGGTCTTTGTCAGCGCAATCAGTGCTGAACACGTTATAGACATGTCGGACGAAAATTCGAAGATGTTTACCGTGGAAAAGGGTAAAATAACGGATTAACCCAAGTATAAATGAGCGAGAAACGTTGATGTCGAATTCTTATGACTCCTCCAGTATCAAAGTCCTGAAAGGGCTGGATGCGGTGCGTAAGCGCCCGGGTATGTATATCGGCGACACGGATGACGGCACCGGTCTGCACCACATGGTATTCGAGGTGGTAGATAACGCTATCGACGAAGCGCTCGCGGGTCACTGTAAAGAAATTATCGTCACCATTCACGCCGATAACTCTGTCTCCGTACAGGATGATGGGCGCGGCATTCCGACCGGTATTCACCCGGAAGAGGGCGTATCGGCGGCGGAAGTGATCATGACCGTTCTGCACGCAGGCGGTAAATTTGACGATAACTCCTATAAAGTGTCCGGCGGTCTGCACGGCGTTGGTGTTTCGGTAGTAAACGCCCTGTCGCAAAAACTGGAGCTGGTTATCCAGCGCGAGGGTAAAATTCACCGTCAGATCTACGAACACGGTGTACCGCAGGCTCCGCTGGCGGTTACCGGCGAGACTGAAAAAACCGGCACCATGGTGCGTTTCTGGCCCAGCCTCGAAACCTTCACCAATGTGACCGAGTTCGAATATGAAATTCTGGCGAAACGTCTGCGTGAGTTGTCGTTCCTCAACTCCGGCGTTTCCATTCGTCTGCGCGACAAGCGCGACGGTAAAGAAGACCACTTCCACTATGAAGGCGGCATCAAGGCGTTCGTTGAATATCTGAACAAGAACAAAACGCCGATCCACCCGAATATCTTCTACTTCTCCACCGAAAAAGATGGTATCGGCGTCGAAGTGGCGTTGCAGTGGAACGATGGCTTCCAGGAAAACATCTACTGCTTTACCAACAACATTCCGCAGCGTGACGGCGGTACTCACCTGGCAGGCTTCCGTGCGGCGATGACCCGTACCCTGAATGCCTACATGGACAAAGAAGGCTACAGCAAAAAAGCCAAAGTCAGCGCCACCGGTGACGATGCGCGTGAAGGCCTGATTGCGGTCGTTTCCGTGAAAGTGCCGGACCCGAAATTCTCCTCCCAGACCAAAGACAAACTGGTTTCTTCTGAGGTGAAATCGGCGGTTGAACAGCAGATGAACGAACTGCTGGCGGAATACCTGCTGGAAAACCCAACCGACGCGAAAATCGTGGTTGGCAAAATTATCGATGCTGCCCGTGCCCGTGAAGCTGCGCGTCGCGCGCGTGAAATGACCCGCCGTAAAGGTGCGCTCGACTTAGCGGGCCTGCCGGGCAAACTGGCAGACTGCCAGGAACGCGATCCGGCGCTTTCCGAACTGTACCTGGTGGAAGGGGACTCCGCGGGCGGCTCTGCGAAGCAGGGGCGTAACCGCAAGAACCAGGCGATTCTGCCGCTGAAGGGTAAAATCCTCAACGTTGAGAAAGCGCGCTTCGATAAGATGCTCTCTTCTCAGGAAGTGGCGACGCTTATCACCGCGCTTGGCTGTGGTATTGGTCGTGACGAGTACAACCCGGACAAACTGCGTTATCACAGCATCATCATCATGACCGATGCGGACGTCGACGGCTCGCACATTCGTACGCTGCTGTTGACCTTCTTCTATCGTCAGATGCCGGAAATCGTTGAACGCGGTCACGTCTACATCGCTCAGCCGCCGCTGTACAAAGTGAAGAAAGGCAAGCAGGAACAGTACATTAAAGACGACGAAGCGATGGATCAGTACCAGATCTCTATCGCGCTGGACGGCGCAACGCTGCACACCAACGCCAGTGCACCGGCATTGGCTGGCGAAGCGTTAGAGAAACTGGTGTCTGAGTACAACGCGACGCAGAAAATGATCAACCGCATGGAGCGTCGTTATCCGAAAGCAATGCTGAAAGAGCTTATCTATCAGCCGACGCTGACGGAAACTGACCTCTCTGATGAGCAGACCGTTACCCGCTGGGTGAACGCGCTGGTCAGCGAACTGAACGACAAAGAACAGCACGGCAGCCAGTGGAAGTTTGATGTCCACGCTAATGCCGAGCAAAACCTGTTCGAGCCGGTTGTTCGCGTGCGTACCCACGGTGTGGATACTGACTATCCGCTGGATCACGAGTTTATCACCGGTGGCGAATATCGTCGTATCTGCACGCTGGGCGAGAAACTGCGCGGCTTGCTGGAAGAAGATGCGTTTATCGAACGTGGCGAGCGTCGTCAGCCGGTAGCCAGCTTCGAGCAAGCGCTGGACTGGCTGGTGAAAGAGTCCCGTCGCGGCCTCTCCATCCAGCGTTATAAAGGTCTGGGCGAGATGAACCCGGAACAGCTGTGGGAAACCACTATGGACCCGGAAAGCCGTCGTATGCTGCGCGTTACCGTTAAAGATGCGATTGCTGCCGACCAGTTGTTCACCACGCTGATGGGCGACGCCGTTGAACCGCGCCGTGCGTTTATTGAAGAGAACGCCCTGAAAGCGGCGAATATTGATATTTAATGGCGTTAACAATGCGAGCGTGCCTGATGCGCTACGCTTATCAGGCCTACGAGACTCGTGCAATATATTGAATTTGCATGATTTTGTAGGCCGGATCAGACGTTAACGCCGCATCCGGCAAGAAGCTATAAGAAAAGGGCGGAGATCATCTTCGCCCTTTTTATTTCTGCAATCCGCAATTATCATCCCGCAGATCTATACTTTTTGAGTCAACACGTAACGCTTTACAGGTGATTATCATGGGGCTTTTTGATGAAGTTGTCGGTGCCTTTCTGAAAGGCGATGCGGGGAAATATCAGGCCATTTTGAGCTGGGTTGAGGAGCAGGGCGGCATTCAGGTGCTGCTGGAAAAACTGCAAAGTGGCGGCTTAGGGGCCATTCTCTCAACCTGGCTGAGTAATCAACAGGGCAATCAATCGGTTAGCGGCGAGCAACTGGAATCGGCGCTCGGCACAAATGCGGTGTCCGACCTCGGGCAAAAACTGGGCGTGGATACCAGTACGGCTTCCAGTTTACTGGCAGAACAATTGCCGAAGATTATTGATGCACTCTCACCGCAAGGTGAAGTGTCACCACAAGCCAATAACGATCTGCTTTCCGCAGGCATGGAACTGCTGAAAGGGAAACTCTTCCGCTAAGCAAATGGGGAGCACGCAACGCGCGTTGCATCCCCCTTTTCCCCAGGGTGTTGTACTGATTTTTGAGCGGAATCGCGTTAGCATGGGTCAGGAACCAATCTACCTGGGGAACTCATGGCTATCAAACTCATTGCTATCGATATGGATGGCACCCTTCTGCTGCCCGATCACACCATTTCACCCGCCGTTAAAAATGCGATTGCCGCAGCTCGCGCCCGTGGCGTAAATGTCGTGCTGACGACGGGTCGCCCTTATGCAGGTGTTCATAATTACCTGAAAGAGCTGCACATGGAACAGCCGGGCGACTACTGCATTACTTATAACGGCGCGCTGGTACAGAAGGCCGCCGATGGTAGCACTGTGGCGCAAACCGCTCTGAGCTATGACGACTACCGTTTCCTGGAAAAACTCTCCCGCGAAGTCGGTTCTCATTTCCACGCGCTGGACCGCACCACGCTGTACACCGCCAATCGTGATATCAGCTACTACACGGTGCATGAATCTTTCGTTGCCACCATTCCGCTGGTGTTCTGCGAAGCGGAGAAAATGGACCCCAATACCCAGTTCCTGAAAGTGATGATGATTGATGAACCCGCCATCCTCGACCAGGCTATCGCGCGTATTCCGCAGGAAGTGAAAGAGAAATATACCGTGCTGAAAAGTGCGCCGTATTTCCTCGAAATCCTCGATAAACGCGTTAACAAGGGTACGGGTGTGAAATCACTGGCCGACGTGTTAGGTATTAAACCGGAAGAAATCATGGCGATTGGCGATCAGGAAAACGACATCGCAATGATTGAATATGCAGGCGTCGGTGTGGCGATGGATAACGCTATTCCTTCGGTGAAAGAAGTGGCGAACTTTGTCACCAAATCCAACCTTGAAGATGGCGTGGCATTTGCTATTGAGAAGTATGTGCTGAATTAATCAGTGAACGGGCAAACGGCATGAATGCGTTTGCCCGCAGCGATTAACAATTTCTGGTCGTGCATAAAATCAGGAACTGGAGTGGTGACGTTACTATATCCAGCGTAAGAGTGACTGGCAGCAGCGCATTAACGAGGCCGCGCGGGACGCCATCTGTTGCTTTGTATTCATAAAATCCCACCGTAAAGGGTTGATGGAAAACCATCACGTTTGAGTAATCCGCTTTTTTATTTTTCTGGTGGATTGAGCCTTTCAAACCGTCCAGCATCCATGTACAACGCCGGGTATCACAAATAAAACCATATTGTGTTGCCAGTGCCTTATCTTCTTCGTTGTTCCAGTCGTAATAGAGCGTAATAGCACCAGAGAATTTCTTATTACTGCTGCTTAAAATAAATTTCGCGTTATCAGAAACGGTGATTCTTTCACCATGAATTGCGGGATCGTTCAGCATTTTAACCACCTCACCGCCGCCGGTGGTCAACAGATAGTCCAATGATTCACCAACAAAAACATAGCCTTTCGTACCGTTACTGTCTTCAGCCAGCGATAAACCCTTAATCGTGTCTGACCGCCATTGCTCGGCATGTGGACGGCTTGCAGTATTGGAAACCAATCCCCAGGTGATACATCCGGTCAACGCAAATGCCAAAGAACACAAACCGGCAGCCTTAAAAAATCCCTTAAAATTCAACTTCATGATTAATCCTTTAAACGAGTAGCTAAGCCGTTGAAAGCATACTCTTCTTTCCCTCCTGTTTAGCGCCTGACCAAAGGTATCAGCAAAGCTGAACTGGATTACATTCGTGATGGCGGCGGTCTGGTGGATGGTGATGCGCCGGTGAAAAAAGAGGCACGTCAGCCGTTAACAGCCAAAGACTGGAAGCTGGTGTTCCATCGTAAACTGATCGGCGTTTATCTTGGGCAATTTGCGGTGGCTTCTACACTGTGGTTTTTCTTAACCTGGTTCCCGAACTATTTAACCCAGGAAAAAGGAATCACGGCGCTGAAAGCAGGCTTTATGACCACGGTGCCATTCCTCGCGGCGTTTGTCGGCGTCCTGCTCTCTGGCTGGGTCGCGGATCTGCTGGTACGTAAGGGCTTTTCACTGGGCTTTGCGCGTAAAACGCCGATTATCTGCGGCTTGCTGATCTCCACCTGCATTATGGGCGCTAACTACACCAACGATCCGATGATGATTATGTGCCTGATGGCGCTGGCATTCTTCGGCAACGGTTTTGCTTCGATTACCTGGTCGCTGGTCTCTTCTCTGGCACCGATGCGCCTGATTGGTTTAACCGGCGGCGTGTTTAACTTTGCCGGTGGTCTGGGCGGCATCACCGTTCCGCTGGTGGTGGGGTACCTGGCGCAGGGTTACGGTTTCGCACCTGCACTGGTTTATATCTCCGCCGTCGCGTTGATTGGCGCGCTCTCTTACATCCTGCTGGTGGGCGATGTGAAGCGCGTTGGCTAATCTTTCAACTGTGGAATATGCGCCACACCACTGCGCATAATCCACTTTCTTAAAGCCGGTGCGGTCAGGCATCGGCTTTTTACTATCTTACCGAAGAGTTTTAAACGCAGTTTGCGTGTGGCGCGCCAGTAGGCGGCGTTGCTCTTCTCCGGCTGCTTCAGTAACACCGAACGCAGAATCTCTGCGCTATCCAGCGCATAGCTAATCCTCTCCAGCGAGCTGGCGCTGATAAATCCCGCCGCTTCACCAATCAGAAAGGCATTGTCCTTACCGCAGACAAAATCCTGCCAGCGTGAGGGAAACAACACGGTACATTTCTCACTTTTCACCGCTTTGCCAAACTGGAACTGAAAGGCGCTCATTTTCTCTTTCAGCGTCGCGAAACGCGTCTGACCGTCTTTGCTGATACTCCATGAGTAACAGTCAGTTATCGCATTATCAAAGATGCAGGAGTAGAACGGCACCGGATGCTTCTCTGCGAACCACTGCTGGATAGCGACATATTTACGAATTTGATGGTCCGGGTAGAGATGTCGCCGCACCATCGAGTTGGCACCATCGGCACCGACCAGATAGCGGGCGGTAATATGCTGCTCCCAGCCGTCTGCACGAAAAATGACATGCCATTTATCATCCTCACGCCAGATTTTTCGACACAGGCTGTCGTGATAAACCTCAACGCTGGCGGGGATCAGCGATTTCATCCACAAGTCGAAAGCATGGCGATTAATATTGATATAGCTTCGCTGGTAGTTACGCGTGAGCGATGCGGCGACGTCGACGGTTTTGACGCTGAAAATCTGCGGATTGGCGATTACATCGACAGGAAGCGTCAGTCCATCGCGAATAAAAGATCGCTGCGCGTCCGGTGCCAGCAGACCGCCACAAGGTTTGCTGAAACCTTCAGTACCATGCTGGTGCTTTTTATCCAGCGCGATCACCTGCATTTTGCCTGCTAACTTTCGTGCCAACGCCGAACCTGCCGGGCCGAGGCCAATAATCGCCACGTCGAAATGTTCCATCTTTTCACTCACATTCATCACGATGGCGAAAGACTATTGTCTGAAAGTGAAGTCCTTGTGAAGTATGATGGCGGGACCCGTTTTGTATCAGGACCGCGCCATGAAACAGATAACCTTTGCTCCCCGTAATCACCTGCTCACCAATACCAATACCTGGACGCCCGACAGCCAGTGGCTGGTATTTGACGTGCGTCCTTCTGGCGCGTCGTTTACCGGCGAGACCATTGAGCGTGTGAATATCCATACCGGCGAGGTCGAGGTTATCTATCGCGCGTCACAGGGCGCGTACGTCGGCGTGGTGACCGTTCATCCGAAGTCAGAGAAATATGTTTTCATCCACGGCCCGGAAAATCCTGATGAAACATGGTATTACGACTTCCATCATCGGCGCGGAGTGATTGTTGAAGGCGGCAAGGTGAGTAACCTTGATGCGATGGATATTACCGCGCCGTATACGCCAGGGGCGCTGCGCGGCGGCAGTCATGTACATGTCTTTAGCCCGAACGGTGAAAGGGTGAGCTTTACCTATAACGACCATGTAATGCATGAACTCTCCCCGACGCTGGATTTGCGAAACGTCGGTGTTGCTGCGCCGTTTGGCCCGGTCAACGTACAAAAGCAGCATCCGCGTGAATACAGCGGTAGCCACTGGTGCGTGCTGGTAAGTAAAACCACGCCCACGCCACAGCCTGGCAGTGATGAAATCAATCGTGCTTATGAAGAAGGATGGGTAGGAAATCACGCGCTGGCGTTTATTGGCGATACACTTTCGCCAAAGGGCGAGAAAGTGCCGGAGCTGTTTATCGTTGAGTTACCGCAAGATGAAGCTGGCTGGAAAGTAGCAGGTGATGCGCCGTTAAGTGGAACGGAAACAACCCTGCCCGCGCCACCGCGTGGCGTCGTGCAGCGACGTTTAACCTTTACCCACCATCGGGCTTATCCGGGGTTAGTCAACGTCCCGCGCCACTGGGTGCGCTGTAATCCGCAGGGTACGCAAATCGCGTTTTTAATGCGTGATGATAACGGCATTGTGCAACTGTGGCTTATCTCGCCACAGGGCGGCGAGCCGCACCAGTTAACCCATAACAAAACGGATATTCAGTCTGCATTTAACTGGCATCCATCAGGAGAATGGTTGGGCTTTGTGCTGGATAATCGAATTGCTTGTGCCCATGCGCAAAGCGGCGAGGTTGAGTATTTAACCGAAAACCACGCCAATCCACCTTCTGCGGACGCCGTGGTCTTCTCGCCGGATGGTCAATGGCTGGCGTGGATGGAAGGCGGCCAGCTGTGGATCACCGAAACTGATCGCTAAATCAGTTATCAGGCATTCTGGCCGGTGGAATAACCGCATTGGTGGCTTGCGCGTTGGCTTCGCTTTTTTCAACGCGTGAGCGCACCGAGCTGTCTTTGCGGAACACGTCCCACGGCAGTAAAAGCGTGTCCATCACAGCGGTAAACGGCATATCGAGAATCGCCAGCGACTTAGTGCCCCAGTTGGTTTCATCGTCGCCAATCATGGTGGCGCTGGCGCGGGTGCCGGGATACGTTCCTTCTTTCCCCCCGGTATGGGACATCACGCTGGAGCATCCTCCAAGTAATGTCATTCCGCTGCATATCATGAACGCTAACAACACATTTCTTATCATAATAAATTCATCTGTTGATCGTGGGTGTTGGCCTGATGAGTTATAGCGATCCCTTGCTGAAAATAACATCATCATTACGTCGCACTGTGGCGGCTATCGCACTTTAACGTTTCGTGCTGCCCCCTCAGTCTATGCAATAGACCATAAACTGCAAAAAAAAGTCCGCTGATAAGGCTTGAAAAGTTCATTTCCAGACCCATTTTTACATCGTAGCCGATGAGGACGCGCCTGATGGGTGTTCTGGCTACCTGACCTGTCCATTGTGGAAGGTCTTACATTCTCGCTGATTTCAGGAGCTATTGATTATGCGTAACTTTGATTTATCCCCGCTTTACCGTTCTGCTATTGGATTTGACCGTTTGTTTAACCACTTAGAAAACAACCAGAGCCAGAGTAATGGCGGCTACCCTCCGTATAACGTTGAACTGGTAGACGAAAACCATTACCGCATTGCTATCGCTGTGGCTGGTTTTGCTGAGAGCGAACTGGAAATTACCGCCCAGGATAATCTGCTGGTGGTGAAAGGTGCTCACGCCGACGAACAAAAAGAGCGCACCTATCTGTACCAGGGCATCGCTGAACGCAACTTTGAACGCAAATTCCAGTTAGCTGAGAACATTCATGTTCGTGGTGCTAACCTGGTAAATGGTTTGCTGTATATCGATCTCGAACGTGTGATTCCGGAAGCGAAAAAACCGCGCCGTATCGAAATCAACTAATTCCCTAAGGCCGCCTGGCGCGGCCTGACATCTCCATGCTCGCCGTCAGGGAGCATATGCGAATCTTCGGATTTGCAGGTACTTACTCGCTTCTTAGAAGGAGAAATGACTATGCGTAACTTCGATTTATCCCCACTGATGCGTCAATGGATCGGTTTTGACAAACTGGCCAACGCACTGCAAAACGCCGGTGAAAGCCAGAGCTTCCCGCCGTACAACATTGAGAAAAGCGACGATAACCACTACCGCATTACCCTTGCGCTGGCAGGTTTTCGTCAGGAAGATTTAGAGATTCAACTGGAAGGTACGCGCCTGAGCGTAAAAGGCACGCCGGAGCAGCCAAAAGAAGAGAAAAAATGGCTGCATCAAGGGCTTATGAATCAGCCATTTAGCCTGAGCTTTACGCTGGCTGAAAATATGGAAGTCTCTGGTGCAACCTTCGTAAACGGTTTACTGCATATTGATTTAATTCGTAATGAGCCTGAACCCATCGCAGCGCAGCGTATCGCTATCAGCGAACGTCCCGCGTTAAATAGCTAACTAGCTATTCTCTTTGCCCCGCCATTCTGGTGGGGCTTTTTTTGTCTTTCTTCTTCAACAATGCGTTAAATTTCGCCTGTTTAAGATATTTCGGCACGTTCTTTCCCGTGATAATGTGCGCTATAAGGCAAATCTGCTTCACCGATTCAGCCATAATCCGTAGCAATTAAAATGTTATCTCAAGAGAAATGGACGATGAGTGATATAGCATTAACGGTCAGTATTCTGGCTTTGGTGGCAGTCGTCGGTTTGTTTATCGGCAACGTCAAATTTCGCGGCATAGGATTAGGTATTGGCGGCGTGCTGTTTGGTGGGATCATCGTCGGCCATTTTGTTTCTCAGGCGGGGATGACATTAAGTAGCGATATGCTGCATGTTATTCAGGAATTTGGCCTGATCCTGTTCGTTTATACCATCGGGATTCAGGTAGGGCCGGGCTTCTTTGCCTCATTGCGCGTCTCCGGATTACGCCTCAACCTGTTTGCTGTTCTGATCGTCATCATCGGGGGGCTGGTTACCGCCATCCTGCATAAACTGTTTGATATTCCACTGCCGGTAGTGCTGGGGATTTTCTCCGGTGCGGTAACCAATACGCCAGCGCTGGGGGCAGGGCAGCAGATCTTGCGCGACCTGGGTACACCAATGGAAATGGTCGATCAGATGGGGATGAGTTACGCGATGGCGTATCCATTCGGCATTTGCGGGATTTTGTTCACCATGTGGATGTTGCGGGTTATTTTCCGCGTCAATGTCGAGACAGAAGCCCAGCAGCACGAGTCTTCTCGCACCAATGGCGGCGCGCTGATCAGGACTATCAATATTCGCGTTGAGAACCCTAACCTGCATGATTTAGCCATTAAAGATGTGCCGATTCTCAACGGCGACAAAATTATCTGCTCGCGTCTGAAACGCGAAGAAACCCTAAAAGTACCTTCGCCAGATACCATTATCCAACTGGGCGATTTGCTGCATCTGGTGGGGCAGCCAGCGGATTTACATAATGCGCAACTGGTGATTGGTCAGGAGGTCGATACCTCGCTGTCCACGAAAGGCACTGATTTACGCGTCGAGCGTGTGGTGGTCACCAATGAAAACGTGCTTGGTAAGCGTATTCGCGACCTGCACTTTAAAGAACGCTATGACGTTGTTATCTCGCGCCTGAACCGTGCCGGGGTCGAACTGGTTGCCAGTGGCGATATCAGCCTGCAGTTCGGCGATATCCTCAACCTGGTGGGGCGTCCGTCCGCAATTGATGCCGTTGCCAATGTGCTGGGGAATGCGCAGCAAAAACTGCAACAGGTTCAGATGCTGCCGGTGTTTATTGGTATCGGGCTTGGCGTATTGTTAGGTTCTATTCCCGTCTTTGTGCCGGGATTCCCGGCCGCGTTGAAACTGGGGCTGGCGGGCGGTCCGCTGATTATGGCGTTGATCCTCGGGCGTATCGGCAGTATCGGCAAGCTGTACTGGTTTATGCCGCCAAGTGCCAACCTCGCGCTGCGGGAGCTGGGGATCGTGCTGTTCCTCTCGGTCGTTGGTCTGAAATCTGGTGGGGATTTTGTGAATACCCTGGTCAATGGCGAAGGGCTAAGCTGGATTGGATATGGTGCCCTGATCACCGCCGTTCCGCTGATTACTGTTGGTATTCTGGCGCGGATGTTAGCCAAAATGAATTACCTGACCATGTGCGGGATGCTGGCTGGCTCCATGACCGATCCACCGGCGCTGGCATTTGCTAATAATCTTCATCCAACGAGCGGTGCAGCGGCGCTCTCTTACGCCACTGTCTATCCGTTAGTGATGTTCCTGCGCATTATCACCCCCCAATTACTGGCGGTGCTCTTCTGGAGTATCGGTTAACTCTTTTCCGGGTGGAGTCGCCGTAAATGGTACTCCACCTGGTATTCGCTGGCATTTCTGAACATCACTGAATAATTCAAAAACTCCCCGCTCTCGCTATATGACAACGAGGTGATCCGCAATAGTGGCGTGTGTTCCGCTACCTTCATTTGCCGCGCCAGCAGTCTATCGGCGAGCACCGGCGTCAGGCTTTCATAATTACCGCCAATCAGAATCCCGCACTCTTGTTCAATATATTCAAACTTCGACCCTTCCAGATGTTGCAGCGAAAGGTTACGGAACAGTTTTACCGGCATATAGCTGTCTTCCAGCATCAGCGGTTTCCCTTCCACAAAACGAACGCGACGGGAGAAGTAGATCTGCTCGTTGATTTGAATCCGTAACTGGCTGGCAATGGCCGGAGGCGCAGGCATGATTTCAAAAATCAGCACCTGGCTGGTGACCGTTTTTCCCTGGCGTTTTAACACCTCCACCAGCCCGGTCAGGCTGGCGGTTTGATGCAATACATCTTTACGCACCAGGTAAGTGCCGCTGCCGTGGCGGCGGACCACCAGCCCCCACGCCACCAGCAGGTCAATGGCTTTACGGATGGTCATCCGCGATACCGCAAACTCTTCCGCCAGCTTTTTTTCACCGGGAAGAAGGCTGTTTAGCGTGAAATCTGCGGAATTAAGTCGAATTCTTAACCGCTCCGCAATGCTTTTGTAGATCATCTCTAGATCTCTTTTTTGCCTGCAAGCCCGGGTAATGCGCCCACAAGTTCTGCTTAATCGATTGAAAAAACATCTTTTTTTTAAAGATGTGTTCGTTGCTGTGTACCAGTGCTCACAGATGTCTACTTTTTTGCGAAAACGTAGATCTCTACCGCCCAACGAAAAGCATGAAAGCGATCACGAATCCCACTGGGTCGTCATGTTCTGCCGATCGCATCTTCCTATCCTCGCTCCAGGCCTGCCGCATAACCAATCAGGCTTCCTACTTACAGAATTGAGAAAAGAGGATGTGGAAATGCTCAGTCAAATTCAACGCTTTGGCGGCGCGATGTTCACGCCAGTGCTGCTGTTTCCCTTCGCCGGGATTGTGGTGGGTCTTGCCATCTTGCTGCAAAACCCGATGTTTGTCGGGGAATCACTGACCGATCCGAACAGTTTATTCGCGCAAATCGTACATATTATTGAAGAGGGCGGTTGGACGGTATTCCGTAATATGCCGCTGATTTTTGCTGTCGGTTTACCCATTGGCCTTGCTAAGCAAGCGCAGGGGCGAGCTTGTCTGGCGGTGATGGTGAGTTTCCTGACCTGGAACTATTTCATCAACGCGATGGGAATGACCTGGGGAAGCTACTTCGGCGTCGATTTCACTCAGGACGCGGTGGCAGGTAGCGGTCTGACAATGATGGCCGGGATTAAAACCCTCGATACCAGCATTATCGGCGCAATTATCATTTCCGGCATTGTGACGGCGCTGCATAACCGTCTGTTCGATAAAAAACTGCCGGTGTTTCTCGGCATTTTCCAGGGGACATCTTATGTGGTGATTATCGCCTTCCTGGTGATGATCCCCTGCGCCTGGCTGACGTTGCTCGGCTGGCCAAAAGTACAAATGGGAATTGAATCTCTGCAAGCGTTCCTGCGTTCGGCGGGTGCGCTTGGGGTCTGGGTTTACACCTTCCTCGAACGTATTCTGATCCCAACCGGTTTACACCACTTCATCTACGGACCGTTTATCTTTGGTCCGGCAGCTGTTGAAGGCGGCATTCAGATGTACTGGGCGCAGCATCTGCAAGAGTTCAGTTTGAGCGCCGAGCCGCTGAAATCGTTGTTCCCGGAAGGCGGTTTTGCCCTGCACGGTAACTCAAAAATTTTTGGTGCCGTGGGCATTTCTTTAGCGATGTACTTCACTGCCGCACCGGAAAATCGGGTAAAAGTGGCGGGCTTGCTGATTCCCGCAACCTTAACCGCCATGCTGGTGGGAATTACCGAACCGCTGGAATTTACCTTCCTGTTCATTTCACCGTTGCTGTTTGCAGTACACGCCGTGCTGGCGGCCTCAATGTCGACCGTAATGTATCTCTTTGGTGTGGTGGGCAACATGGGCGGTGGTTTGATTGACCAGGTTTTACCGCAAAACTGGATCCCGATGTTCAGCAACCACGCGGATATGATGCTGACCCAAATCGCCATTGGGTTGTGCTTTACCCTGCTGTACTTCGTGGTTTTCCGCACCCTGATTCTGCAATTCAACATGTGCACGCCGGGACGTGAAGATGCGGAAGTGAAACTCTACTCAAAAGCCGAATACAAAGCCTCGCGAGGCCAAACCACCGCTGCAGAGCCAAAAAAAGAGCTGGATCAGGCTGCCGGTATCCTGCAAGCCCTGGGCGGGGTCGGCAATATCTCCAGCATCAACAATTGCGCGACGCGTCTACGGATTGCACTGCATGACATGTCACAAACGCTGGATGACGAAGTCTTTAAAAAGCTGGGAGCGCACGGCGTCTTCCGTAGTGGCGATGCCATTCAGGTGATCATTGGTCTGCATGTATCCCAGCTGCGTGAACAGCTCGATAGCTTAATTAATTCTCATCAATCAGCAGAAAATGTTGCCATTACGGAGGCAGTATAATGACCAAATTCTCAGTGGTTGTCGCAGGCGGTGGAAGCACCTTTACGCCAGGCATCGTGTTGATGCTCCTGGCGAATCAGGACCGTTTCCCGCTTCGTGCACTGAAATTTTATGATAACGATGGCGCGCGGCAGGAAGTGATTGCCGAAGCCTGTAAAGTCATCCTAAAAGAAAAAGCGCCGGACATTGCGTTTAGTTACACCACCGATCCTGAAGTGGCATTCAGCGACGTTGATTTTGTCATGGCGCACATCCGCGTCGGCAAATACCCGATGCGCGAACTGGATGAAAAAATCCCGCTGCGCCACGGCGTTGTTGGTCAGGAAACTTGCGGACCCGGCGGAATAGCGTACGGCATGCGTTCCATTGGCGGCGTCCTGGAACTGGTGGATTATATGGAAAAATATTCACCAAATGCCTGGATGCTCAACTACTCCAACCCGGCAGCTATTGTCGCAGAAGCCACGCGTCGTCTGCGCCCGAATGCGAAAATCCTCAACATCTGTGACATGCCAATCGGTATTGAAAGCCGGATGGCGCAAATTGTTGGGCTGCAAGATCGCAAACATATGCGCGTGCGCTACTACGGCCTGAACCACTTTGGCTGGTGGACATCAATTGAAGATTTGCAGGGCAACGACCTGATGCCCCAGCTGCGGCAATATGTCTCTAAGCACGGTTATGTTCCACCGCAGCAAGATACACATACTGAAGCGAGCTGGAACGACACCTATGCAAAAGCGCGGGATGTCCAGGCTCTGGACCCGGATACATTACCGAATACCTATCTGAAATATTATCTCTTCCCGGATTATGTCGTTCAGCATTCCAACCCTGAACATACCCGCGCGAATGAGGTGATGGAACATCGCGAGAAACAGGTTTTCGATGCTTGCCGCGCCATTACGGCGGCAGGAAATTCAGCGGCGGGCAAGCTGGAAATTGACGAACATGCGTCATACATCGTCGATCTGGCGGCGGCAATTGCCTTCAACACTCAGGAGCGGATGTTGCTGATTGTGCCTAACAACGGGGCAATCCATAACTTTGATGATGAAGCGATGGTCGAGATCCCGTGTCTGGTCGGGCACAACGGACCAGAACCACTGGTGGTCGGCGATATCCCGCAGTTTCAGAAAGGGTTAATGAGTCAGCAAGTGGCGGTGGAAAAACTGGTCGTGGACGCCTGGGAACAGCGTTCATATCAGCACCTGTGGCAGGCGATTACGTTGTCGAAAACGGTACCGAGCGCCTCGGTCGCCAAAGCTATTCTGGATGATTTGCTGGAGGCCAACAAAGCGTACTGGCCAGAGTTACGTTAATTGTGTGGACTGGCATCCGTTGGGTGCTGGTCCGTATTCTTTAGCACGGCTGACGGCGCATAACCAAATTTATGTTTAAAGGCTTTGCTGAAATGAAAGGAGTCGAAGAAGTTGAGCGTATCAGCGACTTCGCCAACCGAGTTCCCTTGTTGCTTTAATAGCGATAGCGCCAGATCCAGACGTGCATCGAGGTAATATTCTTTCGGCGTCTTGCCGGTATAGCGTAAAAACAGACGACGCAACCAGGCTTCGCTACAGGGGATCGTGGCAGCCATATCAGCTACGCTCCAGCGTTGTTGCAGACTGGCATGTAAAGTGGCAATTAGTTTTTCAATTTGCCGCCGTTGTGGATCTTTTTTACCGTCTGCGTACATAAGACAAATCCACTGATAAATAATTTTCGTCAGAAAAGCGACTGCCAGATTATTTTTTATTTCTTCTGGTGAAGTAATTAACTCAGCAACTTCGGTGAGTTCCTGATTATAAATTTCGCCATTATAAATAACGCTTTGCTGACCAACGGGAATATCCATCATACTGGTGGGGGTAAATTCCATCCAGTACTGTTCCCAGACTAAACCTTCACAGTGATAAGAGTGAATATCCATTGGCTTTAAAAATATAATACAGTTGCCATGCAGAGTTATTTGTTCACCATTCTTTAAAAGAATTTTCCCACATCCTTGTACGGTATACACCGCAACCCATGAGTTGGCGATAAGCGGTTTCTTCTTGTCCCGCGGCCAGATCACCCGATAATGCTCGTCGGCGTAGGTATGCCAGAGCGAGATCAGAGAAATTCCGCTGGAGATCACATTTTCGTTAATCAATAAGGGAATATTGTACGGAGTTTCGTTTTTTACATCCGAACTTTGCAAGTTTCCATTCATTTTAATATCCCTCCGGCGAATTATGCTCACAACCTGAACTTAACAGAAAACAATCCGTTCAGGGATACGATGTTTGTATTTTAAGAATCTGACTGCCTGACCCGACGCATTTTACCTCTCCCTATATTCATGCGTCCGGGACATAAACATAAATAAGGGCTATGAGATGAATTCGTTACAAATCTTGAGTTTTGTCGGTTTTACGCTGCTGGTGGCGGTGATCACCTGGTGGAAGGTCCGCAAAACAGATACCGGATCGCAACAAGGCTATTTTCTTGCCGGACGTTCACTAAAAGCGCCGGTTATTGCCGCTTCGTTAATGCTAACCAACCTTTCCACGGAACAACTGGTTGGTCTTTCCGGGCAGGCCTACAAAAGCGGCATGTCGGTGATGGGCTGGGAAGTGACTTCAGCGGTGACGCTGATCTTCCTCGCGCTAATCTTTTTACCGCGCTATCTGAAGCGCGGCATTGCCACCATCCCCGATTTTCTGGAGGAACGTTATGATAAAACGACGCGTATTATCATCGACTTCTGCTTCCTCATTGCCACCGGCGTCTGCTTTCTGCCGATTGTTCTCTACTCCGGCGCGTTGGCGCTCAACAGCCTGTTTCACGTCGGGGAATCGCTACAGATTTCTCACGGTGCGGCTATCTGGCTATTGGTAATTTTGCTTGGTCTGGCGGGAATTTTGTATGCGGTGATCGGCGGACTGCGCGCAATGGCAGTGGCGG
The DNA here is from genome assembly GCF_046486065.1 of Escherichia sp. WS547. Lineage (NCBI taxonomy): Bacteria > Pseudomonadati > Pseudomonadota > Gammaproteobacteria > Enterobacterales > Enterobacteriaceae > Escherichia > Escherichia sp. WS547. The sequence goes on from NZ_JBJQMA010000014.1 coordinate 70,416, forward strand.
ACTCCATTAACGGTATTGGTCTGGTTATCGGCGGGTTGATGGTGCCGATATTTGGCCTGATCGCGATGGGCAAGGGCAGCTTTATGCAGGGCATTGAGCAACTCACCACCGTTCACGCCGAGAAATTAAACTCAGTCGGCGGCCCGACCGATCCCTTGCCGATTGGCGCGGCATTTACCGGTTTAATTCTGGTGAACACCTTTTACTGGTGTACAAATCAGGGCATCGTGCAACGCACGCTGGCGTCAAAAAGCCTGGCGGAAGGGCAAAAGGGGGCGCTGTTAACGGCGGTGCTGAAAATGCTCGACCCGCTGGTACTGGTGCTGCCAGGGTTGATTGCGTTTCATCTGTATCAGGATCTACCGAAAGCCGACATGGCCTACCCGACGCTGGTCAATAACGTTCTGCCAGTGCCACTGGTGGGTTTCTTCGGCGCGGTGTTATTTGGTGCGGTGATCAGTACCTTCAACGGCTTTCTGAATAGCGCCAGTACGTTATTCAGTATGGGTATTTACCGTCGCATCATTAACCAGAATGCCGAGCCGCAACAGCTGGTCACCGTCGGGCGCAAATTTGGTTTCTTTATCGCTATCGTTTCGGTGCTGGTAGCGCCGTGGATCGCCAACGCGCCGCAGGGGCTGTATAGCTGGATGAAACAGCTCAACGGCATTTACAACGTGCCGCTGGTTACCATCATCATTATGGGCTTTTTCTTCCCGCGCATCCCGGCGCTGGCGGCAAAAGTGGCGATGGGGATTGGCATAATCAGCTACATCACCATCAACTATCTGGTGAAGTTCGACTTCCATTTCCTCTATGTGCTGGCCTGTACGTTCTGCATCAACGTGGTCGTGATGCTGGTGATCGGTTTTCTCAAACCGCGCGCCACGCCGTTCACCTTCAAAGATGCGTTTGCGGTGGACATGAAACCGTGGAAAAACGTCAAGATCGCGTCAATTGGCATCCTGTTCGCGATGATTGGCGTCTATGCCGGGCTGGCTGAATTCGGCGGCTACGGTACGCGTTGGTTAGCGATGATCAGTTATTTCATCGCTGCCGTAGTGATTGTCTACCTGATTTTTGACAGCTGGCGGCATCGTCACGACCCAGCCGTAACCTTTACTCCCGACGCGAAGGATAGCCTATGAAACGCCCCAATTTTCTGTTCATCATGACCGATACCCAGGCCACCAATATGGTCGGTTGCTATAGCGGTAAGCCGCTGAATACGCAAAATATTGATAGTCTGGCGGCGGAAAGTATTCGCTTTAATTCCGCCTACACCTGTTCACCGGTTTGTACACCAGCGCGCGCCGGGCTGTTTACCGGTATCTACGCTAACCAGTCCGGCCCGTGGACCAACAACGTCGCGCCGGGCAAAAACATCTCCACTATGGGACGCTACTTTAAGGATGCCGGCTATCACACCTGTTACATCGGCAAATGGCATCTCGACGGTCATGACTATTTCGGCACTGGCGAGTGTCCGCCGGAGTGGGACGCTGATTACTGGTTCGATGGGGCGAACTACCTTAGCGAACTGACGGAAAAAGAGATCAGCCTGTGGCGCAATGGCCTAAACAGCGTTGAGGATTTACAGGCGAACCATATCGACGAAACCTTCACCTGGGCGCACCGCATCAGCAATCGGGCGGTAGATTTTCTGCAACAGCCCGCGCGCGCCGAGGAACCCTTCCTGATGGTGGTTTCGTATGATGAGCCGCATCACCCGTTCACCTGTCCGGTGGAGTATTTAGAGAAATACGCTGATTTTTACTACGAACTTGGCGAGAAATCACAGGATGACCTGGCGAACAAACCGGAACATCACCGCTTATGGGCGCAGGCGATGCCATCGCCAGTAGGTGATGACGGGCTTTATCACCATCCGCTCTATTTTGCCTGCAATGACTTTGTTGATGACCAAATCGGACGGGTCATCAATGCCTTAACGCCAGAGCAACGTGAAAATACGTGGGTCATTTATACCTCCGATCACGGTGAAATGATGGGTGCACATAAGCTGATCAGTAAAGGAGCGGCGATGTATGACGACATCACCCGTATTCCGCTGATCATCCGTTCGCCGCAAGGGGAGCGGCGACAGGTCGATACGCCAGTCAGTCATATCGATTTACTGCCGACAATGATGGCGCTGGCAGATATTGAAAAACCAGAGATTCTGCTGGGGGAAAATATCCTTGCAGTGAAAGAGCCACGCGGCGTAATGGTGGAATTTAACCGCTACGAGATTGAGCATGACAGCTTTGGCGGTTTTATTCCGGTGCGTTGCTGGGTGACGGATGACTTTAAACTGGTGCTCAACCTCTTCACCAGTGATGAACTTTACGATCGCCGTAATGACCCAAATGAAATGCATAACCTGATCGATGATATCCGTTTTGCAGACGTTCGCAGCAAAATGCATGACGCCTTATTGGATTACATGGACAAAATTCGCGATCCGTTCCGCAGTTATCAATGGAGCCTGCGTCCGTGGCGTAAAGATGCACAGCCGCGCTGGATGGGGGCATTTCGTCCACGCCCACAAGATGGCTATTCGCCAGTAGTACGCGACTATGACACTGGCCTACCGACACAAGGGGTGAAGGTGGAAGAGAAAAAACAGAAGTTCTGATGCATTATTGCTGTTCCTGGCCTACTTTTTCGGCGAGGAACAGTTTACAAGGAGCAACAATGAAAATTTCCCGCCTCGGAGAAGCACCTGATTATCGCTTCTCGCTGGCTAATGAGCGTACTTTTCTGGCGTGGATCCGTACCGCACTAGGCTTTCTGGCGGCGGGGGTTGGGCTTGATCAACTTGCGCCAGATTTCGCCACGCCCGTCATTCGCGAACTGCTGGCGTTGTTGTTGTGTCTGTTTTCCGGCGGGTTAGCGATGTATGGCTACCTGCGCTGGTTACGCAATGAAAAAGCGATGCGTCTGAAAGAGGACCTGCCCTACACCAACAGCTTATTAATCATCAGCTTAATATTGATGGTCGTAGCGGTGATCGTTATGGGGCTGGTGTTGTATGCCGGATAGCCGCAAAGCCAGACGCATTGCCGACCCAGGACTGCAGCCGGAGCGTACATCACTGGCGTGGTTTCGTACCATGCTGGGCTACGGCGCGTTGATGGCGTTGGCTATCAAACACAACTGGCACCAGGCGGGCATGTTATTCTGGATTTCGATTGGCATCCTCGCCATCGTGGCGCTGATCCTCTGGCACTACACCCGTAATCGTAATTTAATGGATGTCACGAATAGCGATTTTTCCCAATTTCACGTAGTCCGTGACAAATTTTTGATCTCCCTCGCGGTGTTATCTCTCGCAATACTGTTTGCTGTAACGCATATACATCAACTTATCGTATTTATTGAGAGAGTCGCATGACAGGAAGTCAGGTCATTGATGCTGAAGAGGACAGGCATAAACTGGTTGTAGAGTACAAGGATGCTCTGCAACCTGCCGATTTTTATCACAATTTCAAACAACGGGGTATCCGCTCCGTACAGCTCATTCCCCATCTTGAATTTGATGACCGGGGCGATCTGACGGCCGCTTCGGTGACAGCAGAGCTGTGGGGGAAATTTTTAATTGCCCTGTTTGAGTGTTGGGTGCGGGCAGATATCAGTCGTATCTCGATTGAGCTTTTTGACGCCACCTTACAAAAATGGTGTGGCAGCGAAAACCCGCAACCGCGCCGTGGCTGCCAGGCGTGCGACTGGCATCTGCTGTGTCCGCACGCTCGGGAGGAGATGCCAGACAGCGTGCTTTGTGCGGGCTATCAGGCGTTTTATTCTTACTCTGCGCCGCATATGCGGGTGATGCGTGATCTGATAAAGCAGCATCGTTCTCCCATGGAGCTGATGACGATGCTGCGGTGACGTGAGCTTAAACGGGCTGCCCCTGATGCGACATCCGCGTCGCCAGCGGTAGCCAGCACAGCACGATCAACAATCCCATTAAGGTCATCAACAACCCCAGGCTGCCCTGACCGGTTTGCGGCAACATCGCAGAGAGCGACGCCAGCACGCCGGAACCAATGTTTTGCAGACCGCCGACCAGCGCGCCCGCGGTGCCAGCCAGGAAGGGGAACGGCTCCATCGCGCCGCTGGTCGCCAGCGGAAACAGCATCCCGGCACCGAAAAAGAACAGCGCGGCGGGAACGAGCAGCGTCCAGACATTCATCACGCCAAACCAGTCGGGGATCCACATCAGTAAGCCAGCCAGCAGGCAGCAGATAACCGACTGCCACATCAACGTTGAGAAGCGTTTATTAGGACGTCCGGCAAACCATGCCCCAAAAAATGCCGCCGGAATCGGCAGAATAAACAAAATACTGACCGTCATACTGCTCAGCCCTAACACCGCGCCCATCAGCACGCCGGAGCAGGCTTCAAAGGCGGCAATCCCGGCCAGACCGCCAATCAGCATCAGCAAATAACAGTTAAAACCGCTGTTACCGAAAAGCGTTTTATAACTGGTAAGCAGGCGTGTGCGCGGTGCGTCGACCGGACGCGTTTCCGGCATCCAGCGGGCCATACTGAAGGTCACACCGGCACAAAGTACCAACAAAAAGAGATAACAGGCGCGCCAGTTCCACATCGTATCCAGCAGACCGCCGATTAGCGGCGCGAGCAACGGACTGACAAGAATCCCCATATTTAACAAGCTGTTAGCGTGGCGCAACTGTGTCCGTTCATATAAATCACGCGGCAAAGTACGCGCCATTACGCCGCCAACGCCGGTGCCCATCCCCTGCATCGCGCTGGCAGCAATCAATACTGTCAAACTGGAGGTCGTGACCGCGACCAGCGTTGCCAGCATAAAAATGGACATTCCGACGAGGATCACCGGTCGGCGACCCACACGGTCGGAAATTGGGCCATAAAACAGCTGTGAGACACCGTAAGTCAGCAGATAAGCGCCCATTACGCTCTGCACCGCCCCTTCACGGACGTTGAGATCGCGCGCCATATCGGCAATAGCTGGAATATAAATGGTTTGCGCCATCTGACCGACGGCCACGAGTAATACCAACATCAATAACAAATTGACGTTTCTATGCCTTTTCATTATCACGGATGCTTTTATAAAAATAATTAGAATAAGTCACTACGCATTCCCATAAATGCGGGAGAGGAATCTATCACATTGATAAATGTTAGCCAGATATACGCCAGGAATGGGGAATTGTTTAGCGGCAGAATATGTAAACAAAAGCGGCAATAAATGTTGCCGGGAGGGATGGTAGGGCGGATAAGATGCATCAGCATCGCATCCGACACCAACCCGCACGCTAAATATGAAAGGGGAGCGGTTACCCGCCCCCCTTTGGTGCGACTTGAATCTGAATTACTTCAGGTATTTCAGAACAGCATCAAGCAGTTGCAGTGCTGCAACAATGAGTTTGAGGATAAGAATGGCGATATCCACCAGGCTCATACGCGTCTCCTGTGGTTCAGGAGCACTGCCAGCTGACGTACCTTTCCGCTGCCTGTTGCCAGCTGTTGTGCACGCGGTATCTCAAGGAGAAACGTTGTGCTCGTTGACATAACACAGTGTGCTCACGCGGGGTTAAGGCGCTGACGGCACCACCCGTTTCAGCCAGGACTTAGTGCGCCGGGTAACGATGCGGCCCCCGCATAACACATTGCGTACAGTGATATTATAGAAGTTTGCTGTATAAATAAACAGTAATATTTGGACAAAACGCAAACTGTGATCGATACTCAACTATGCACTAAATACGTCAAAATTCGTGCCGAAATTGCGCGTTTTGCGCGGAACACGTATACTTTCTGTGTTGACATAATACAGTGTGCTTTGCGGTTACCAGCCGCGGGCGGCTGACGAAACCTCGCTCCGGCGGGGTTTTTTGTTACCTGCAGTACAGTACAAAACGTGATCAACCCCTCAATTTTCCCTTGCTGAAAAATTTTCCATTGTCTCCCCTGTAAAGCTGTGCTTGTATAAATATTGTTAAACACAAAACCAACAAGGTCCCCAATGACTACTTCCATGCTCAACGCAAAACTACTACCAACTGCGCCATCCGCCGCAGTGGTCGTCGTGCGTGTGGTGGTGGTCGTCGGCAATGCGCCGTAGGGACTGGAACAACACACGATTCCAAAACCCCGCCGGCGCAAACCGGGCGGGGTTTTTCGTTTAAGCACCTCCCGGAAAGTCGGCCCAGAAGAAAAGGACTGGAGCATGGCAAGTTCGGGCACAACATCAACGCGTAAGCGCTTTACCGGCGCAGAATTTATCGTTCATTTCCTGGAACAGCAGGGCATTAAGATTGTGACGGGCATTCCGGGCGGTTCTATCCTGCCTGTTTACGATGCCTTAAGCCAAAGCACGCAAATCCGTCATATTCTGGCTCGCCATGAACAGGGCGCGGGGTTTATCGCTCAGGGAATGGCGCGCACCGACGGTAAACCGGCGGTCTGTATGGCCTGTAGCGGACCGGGTGCGACTAATCTGGTGACCGCCATTGCCGATGCGCGGCTGGACTCCATCCCGTTGATTTGCATCACCGGTCAGGTTCCTGCCTCGATGATTGGCTCCGACGCCTTCCAGGAAGTCGACACCTACGGCATCTCTATCCCCATCACCAAACACAACTATCTGGTCAGACATATCGAAGAACTCCCGCAGGTCATGAGCGATGCCTTCCGTATTGCGCAATCAGGCCGCCCTGGCCCGGTGTGGATAGACATTCCTAAGGATGTGCAAACGGCAGTTTTTGAGATTGAAGCACAGCCCGCGGTGGCAGAAAAAGCCGTCGCGCCCGCCTTTAGCGAAGAAAGCATTCGTGACGCAGCGGCAATGATTAATGCTGCCAAACGCCCGGTGCTTTATCTGGGCGGTGGTGTGATCAATGCGCCTGCGCGAGTGCGTGAACTGGCGGAGAAAGCGCAGCTGCCTACCACCATGACTTTAATGGCGCTGGGCATGTTGCCAAAAGCGCATCCGTTGTCGCTGGGTATGCTGGGAATGCACGGCGTGCGCAGCACCAACTATATCTTGCAGGAGGCGGATCTGCTGATTGTTCTCGGCGCGCGTTTTGATGACCGGGCGATTGGCAAAACCGAGCAGTTCTGCCCGAATGCCAAAATTATTCATGTCGATATCGACCGCGCAGAGCTGGGTAAAATCAAGCAGCCGCACGTAGCGATTCAGGCGGATGTTGATGACGTGCTGGCGCAGCTGATCCCGCAGGTGGAAGCGCAACCGCGTGCAGAGTGGCACCAGTTGGTAGCGGATTTGCAGCGCGAATTCCCGTGTCCAATCCCGAAAGCGTGCGATCCATTAAGCCATTACGGCCTGATCAACGCCGTTGCCGCCTGTGTCGATGACAATGCGATTATCACCACCGATGTGGGTCAGCATCAGATGTGGACCGCGCAAGCTTATCCGCTCAATCGCCCACGCCAGTGGCTGACCTCCGGTGGGCTGGGCACGATGGGCTTTGGTCTGCCTGCGGCGATTGGCGCGGCGCTGGCGAACCCGGATCGCAAAGTGTTGTGCTTCTCCGGCGACGGCAGCCTGATGATGAATATTCAGGAGATGGCGACCGCCAGTGAAAATCAGCTGGATGTCAAAATCATTCTGATGAACAACGAAGCGCTGGGGCTGGTACATCAGCAACAGAGTCTGTTCTACAAGCAGGGCGTTTTTGCCGCTACCTATCCGGGAAAAATCAACTTTATGCAGATTGCCGCCGGATTCGGCCTCGAAACCTGTGATTTGAATAACGAAGCCGATCCGCAGGCTGCATTGCAGGAAATCATCAATCGCCCTGGTCCGGCGCTGATCCATGTGCGCATTGATGCCGAAGAAAAAGTGTACCCGATGGTGCCGCCAGGTGCGGCGAATACTGAAATGGTGGGGGAATAAGCCATGCAAAACACAACTCATGACAACGTAATTCTGGAGCTCACCGTTCGCAACCATCCGGGCGTAATGACCCACGTTTGTGGCCTTTTTGCCCGTCGCGCTTTTAACGTCGAAGGCATTCTCTGCCTGCCGATTCAGGACAGCGACAAAAGCCATATCTGGCTACTGGTCAATGACGACCAGCGTCTGGAGCAGATGATAAGCCAAATCGATAAGCTGGAAGATGTGGTGAAAGTGCAGCGTAATCAGTCCGATCCGACAATGTTTAACAAGATTGCGGTGTTTTTTCAGTAAGGAGCAATATTAAACCGCTCGGGGGGGTTACTGATGAGCGATTTTTGATAGATCCGTTCAGATATATAGGGTGAAATTGTGCCAGAGACCATCTCAGGCACAATTTATTAGCCCAGGACGTTAATTTAAGTCGCTGCACCGATAACCAGGGGGTTGACAGTTAGGGCTAAAAATTTCCAGCGATGGTGTTAAATTCTGATTGCTGTCTATACCAGTGGTCATGACCAGCATTCTATTAATTAATGGTTCATCGTGAGGTATATTATGGCAAGCCCTATAAACAGCGGAACAATGATGTCAAATCCCTGCCCCTCCACCTTTTTGGATAAAAATAGAATTATTGCTGCTGAGCTTAATATCACAAATAACGAGAAAAAATATTCACCTGGCAGTAATTTCGCAAAATGGATGTTACAGGAAATAAAACGCTTAATAGCAAATATTATGTCCGGTTCTCGCAGTGTTAATACCGAAATCCTTAACTATTTTCACCCTATGCCAGGCACTGAAAATAATGGTAATCGTACCTGGATGGCGGCAACTGGAGAGAACGAATATACCGTAATCGAACAAACAGGTGGCAAATCCTTTAAAGTTATACAGTTTGATGCAGGTGAAAAAAATACAAAAAAAATAGTAAAAGAAACATCATATTCTGGAGTGGCTGTGGCGACTATTATCAAATCGCTGTCTGAAAAAACTGCTGCGTTAGAAACACATTCTGCTGACACGGTTTTGAGGAAAAAATTAGTTAATAGTATTGTTATGATGAATACGGATTGTAGTTACGAAATGCCTGCAGACATTGTGAGTAATACATATGATTTATTAAACCTGCGAATTCAAAAAGATGAGGGCCATTTACCTGTTCAGGAAAAAATTGATATTACTGAGGATTATTTACACTCTATGACTATGGATGCTCATAGATGTATAAAAGAACAAACTAAACCAAGTGGTGCTGCAAAAATAACTTGCTGTGGTGTTGAGTTAAGTAAAGATATTCTTAAAAAGTTTGCAAACAAAATTGAAAAAATTGAACAAGATCCAAAATATATTCAAAACACACTTGAAGAAATGGTTAAACAGCTTTGCTTTGATGTTAATGATTGTGCTGAGGTAAGAGAATTATTAAAACAATCAAACGGTAATATTACGGATGATAAGATTGATGAAATAATCGCTTGCTTAGCCAGTCCTCAGGGGATTACATGTTTTTATTATTCTTCCGCACAAGGCTATCAGACTCGCTTACAACATACATCTCAAGATGTTCGCGAGTTACTCTCAAAGAGTTTGGATGGTGCCACTTCATTAACATTGCATTTAAAAAAATCAGGAAATGCTTTTTTTGGGTCTGGAAAGTATCTTAATGAAATGGATTTTACTATAAATGGGTTTAGTCAGAAGATGTATTCGATGGCGGTTAATAATGTTGGAAATGAAGTTAAGCTTCAGTGTTCTCGTTATTTTACTACCGGTAGGGTCGACGAACAAAACTCCAAAATCGATAAAGTCACTTTTACATTTTTCGGTGCCGCAACAACTGCTGATTTATGATTTTTGCCTGATAAATCGCGTTTATCATTAAGGTGAACGCGTATTGTTAACCGTCTGTGTGTAAACAGTCTTTTTGAAAAAAAATGAGCGATTTTTGATAGTGAATAAGTGGTGTTAGTGATGCAATTGCATTGGGGAAATCGATAAAAATTAACGGCACTATAGTCTTATTATTGAAATAAATGAAATATAGCGGTTAGCATTGAGATATTTATCATGCTAGCCATTGATACTTCTAACAATGTCAAAATATGCAAAGTGTCATATTGCGAGGTTACTATGGTTAGTGTGACGAGTTATTCATATCCAACGGAAACAGAGAATGATAATAGCCAGTTTCAGAGTCAGAGTCAGGGTCTTAGCCAGAGTCTAAGAGATAGTATCGAGGGTAATATTGCTGCATTTGATGCGATGGAGCAAAGCGGCCTGCTCGATAATTGTAGAACATTATCTAAAGATGCCACTTTTCGTGAAGTTTTCCGAAATATATTATTATACATTTTAGATTCTTTTCATATCTATCGGCATGATATCAGTGGTAAATTGGTTTCTTATTTTCATGTTACGCCTGAATCAGCGAATGCGAATTATAAAACATGGATCGCTACCACAGGCATGGATAGCTATATAAAAATTGAGCAGACCGGCAGTGATAAATTTAAAGTCACTGATGTGTATCGTGAGTTAAATGGCAAGAGTTTGGAAAAAAAGAGTAGGGATAGGGATTTTAGTGGTCGAAATGTGAAAGAGTTTATAGGGTTATTATCAGAGCACGATGTATTGGAAAAGTATCAACTCTCAAAAGTAACAGTTGCTGCAAATGCTCTTAAGTTAGAAGTTGTTAATAATAATTTTAAAAATGAACTCAGCAGTGGAGTTACTGATGCTGAGCACCAATTAAAAAAAGCGTTATATGAACAAACTCAATCAACTCCAGATAAATCAATCCAATATGAATTGATTCCAGATAAATTAATTCCAGATGATTGTAGTTATAAATCAGACATAAAAAAACTAGATGTTCGGGAGGGAGAGTTTAGTGCACTTCTTGCTGATGCATCAAGACATGTTGGAGAGGCTAGCTCATTTATTGCATGTTGTGGAGTTAAAATAAATAGCACTATCCATGAATTACTGAGGAGTAAAACCATGGCTTTGTCTGGTCATGGAGGTGTTAGAAAATATAAAGATTTCGAAAAACTTTTTAGTGAAATTGTATTTACGCCAGATGAATGTAATATTGTGAGAAACTCTCTACAGAAAGATGGTGTTGAGAAAAAAACCAGAGAAAATATTATTTCTTGCCTCTCCAGTATTTCAGGAATAGGTAACCTGTATTATGCTTGTTCACAGGCATTTCCTGTCGCGCTTGATAGGGGGGATATTAATGCAATACAGGCAAGCAATTCTATTTCTGCCGGGTTTAATAGTAACCCAGGGTTTTGTGCTTTGATGGGAAAAACACATTTTCTTTTTGCTGACTTTTCACTGCATACATTTACACAAACTCATTATATTGTAAAAGCCGAAATAAATGAAGCTGGTAACGATTTTAATATTGCTAATTTCATTTATCGAACATACGGTGAGGATTATATTCATAACGACTCAGTGGATGACTCTCTTAATGAGCGTTCCGCTGAAGATTATAGGTTTCTGGATGACTCTTTGTTACCTGAAAACGATTTCCGCAACAGGAGGAGAAATTTTTCAGGCAATATTGCAATCGCAACCTACAAATAATTCGCTTTTTCTCAATAATACGTACCAAACGCTTACCTTTCAGGTAAGCGTTTTGACGATAAGCCCAACATCATTAAGCCAATACATACCCCATATCCAACTTGAACAACATCGCGCTTATCGTTAAGGTATGCGCGTTTTTTATCCGCCAGGACCCAATTATGATCACCGTTGCCCTTATAGACGATCACCTCATCGTCCGCTCCGGCTTTGCGCAGTTGCTGGGGCTGGAACCTGATTTGCAAGTAGTTGCCGAGTTTGGTTCGGGGCGCGAGGCGCTGGCGGGGTTGCCGGGGCGCGGTGTGCAGGTGTGTATTTGCGATATCTCCATGCCTGATATCTCCGGTCTGGAGCTGCTAAGCCAGCTGCCGAAAGGTATGGCGACGATTATGCTCTCTGTTCATGACAGTCCGGCGCTGGTTGAGCAGGCGCTTAACGCGGGGGCGCGCGGCTTTCTCTCCAAACGCTGTAGCCCGGATGAACTGATTGCTGCGGTGCATACGGTTGCCACGGGCGGCTGTTATCTGACGCCGGATATTGCCATTAAACTGGCATCCGGTCGCCAGGACCCGCTAACCAAACGTGAACGCCAGGTGGCGGAAAAACTGGCGCAAGGAATGGCGGTGAAAGAGATTGCCGCCGAACTGGGCTTGTCACCGAAAACGGTACACGTCCATCGCGCCAATCTGATGGAAAAACTGGGCGTCAGTAACGACGTTGAACTGGCGCGCCGCATGTTTGATGGCTGGTGATGAAGACGTTGTTCTCCCGCTTAATTACCGTTATTGCCTGCTTTTTTATCTTCTCTGCCGCATGGTTTTGCCTGTGGAGTATCAGCCTGCACCTGGTTGAGCGCCCTGATATGGCGGTGCTGTTATTTCCGTTTGGTCTGCGTCTGGGGCTAATGCTGCAATGCCCGCGCGGATACTGGCCCGTATTGCTGGGCGCGGAATGGCTGCTGATTTACTGGCTAACGCAGGCGGTCGGTTTAACCCATTTCTCCTTATTGATGATCGGTAGTTTACTGACGTTATTGCCCGTGGCGCTGATCTCGCGCTATCGCCATCAACGTGACTGGCGCACCTTGCTGTTACAGGGTGCGGCGCTGACGGCGGCGGCGTTGTTGCAGTCGCTGCCCTGGCTTTGGCACGGCAAAGAGTCGTGGAATGCGCTGTTGCTGACTTTAACTGGCGGCTTGACGCTGGCCCCGATATGTCTGGTGTTCTGGCACTATCTCGCCAATAACATCTGGCTGCCGCTCGGGCCGTCGTTAGTTTCTCAACCGATCAACTGGCGCGGGCGGCATCTGGTCTGGTACTTGCTGCTGTTTGTTATCAGTCTCTGGCTCCAGTTGGGATTGCCGGACGAACTGTCGCGCTTTACGCCATTCTGTCTGGCGCTGCCGATTATCGCGCTGGCCTGGCACTACGGCTGGCAAGGGGCGCTGATTGCGACGTTGATGAACGCCATCGCGCTGATCGCCAGTCAAACCTGGCGCGATCATCCGGTGGATTTATTGCTCTCACTGCTGGTGCAAAGTCTGACAGGGTTGTTACTGGGCGCAGGTATCCAGCGGTTGCGTGAACTTAACCAGTCGCTGCAAAAAGAACTGGCGCGCAATCAGCATCTCGCTGAACGTTTGTTAGAAACTGAAGAGAGCGTGCGCCGCGACGTGGCGCGTGAGCTGCACGATGATATCGGTCAGACCATCACTGCTATTCGTACTCAAGCGGGCATTGTCCAGCGACTTGCGGCAGATAACGCCAGTGTGAAGCAGAGCGGGCAGCTCATCGAACAACTGTCGCTGGGCGTTTACGATGCGGTGCGCCGTTTGTTAGGTCGGTTACGTCCGCGCCAGTTGGATGATCTCACCCTGGAGCAGGCCATCCGCTCACTGATGCGGGAAATGGAGCTGGAAGGGCGCGGCATTGTCAGCCATCTCGAATGGCGAATCGATGAATCAGCGTTAAGTGAAAACCAGCGAGTGACGTTGTTTCGCGTCTGCCAGGAAGGGCTGAACAACATTGTGAAACATGCCGATGCCAGCGCGGTCACCCTGCAAGGCTGGCAGCAGGATGAACGGTTGATGCTGGTGATTGAAGACGATGGCAGCGGTTTACCGCCGGGTTGCGGGCAACAAGGTTTTGGCCTCACCGGAATGCGCGAGCGCGTAACGGCGCTGGGCGGCACCTTGACCATTTCCTGTCTGCACGGCACGCGTGTCAGCGTTTCTCTACCTCAACGCTATGTCTAAGGTTTGATGATGTTGCCGTTTCTGAAAGCGCCTGCCGATGCGCCATTAATGACTGATAAACATGAAATTGATGCCCGCTATCGTTACTGGCGTCGGCATATTCTGCTGACCATCTGGCTGGGTTACGCGCTGTTTTACTTCACGCGGAAAAGTTTTAACGCCGCCGTACCAGAAATCCTTGCTAATGGCGTGCTCAGCCGTAGCGATATCGGCCTGTTAGCGACCCTGTTTTACATTACCTACGGCGTGTCGAAGTTTGTCTCCGGCATTGTCAGCGATCGCTCAAATGCCCGTTATTTTATGGGGATAGGGCTTATCGCCACGGGCATCATCAACATTCTGTTTGGCTTCTCGACGTCGCTATGGGCGTTTGCCGTGCTCTGGGTGCTGAACGCCTTTTTCCAGGGCTGGGGTTCACCGGTGTGTGCGCGTCTGTTAACGGCCTGGTATTCTCGTACCGAGCGCGGCGGTTGGTGGGCATTATGGAACACGGCGCATAACGTTGGCGGTGCGCTCATTCCCATTGTGATGGCAGCAGCTGCGCTGCATTACGGCTGGCGTGCCGGGATGATGATTGCTGGTTGTATGGCGATCGTCGTGGGGATTTTTCTCTGCTGGCGGCTGCGCGATCGCCCGCAGGCGTTAGGTTTACCAGCGGTCGGTGAATGGCGACACGACGCGCTGGAGATTGCTCAACAACAAGAAGGGGCAGGGCTGACGCGTAAAGAGATCCTCACCAAGTATGTGTTGCTGAATCCGTATATCTGGCTGCTTTCGTTTTGCTATGTGCTGGTCTATGTGGTCCGGGCGGCAATCAACGACTGGGGCAATTTGTATATGTCCGAGACGCTGGGCGTCGATTTGGTCACGGCGAATACGGCAGTGACAATGTTTGAACTGGGCGGATTTATCGGTGCGCTGGTAGCGGGTTGGGGCTCGGACAAACTGTTTAACGGCAACCGCGGGCCGATGAATTTGATTTTCGCTGCCGGAATTTTGCTTTCAGTCGGCTCGCTGTGGCTGATGCCATTTGCCAGCTACGTGATGCAGGCAACCTGCTTCTTCACCATTGGTTTTTTTGTCTTTGGCCCGCAGATGTTAATCGGCATGGCGGCGGCAGAATGTTCCCACAAAGAGGCGGCAGGGGCGGCGACGGGATTTGTCGGCTTGTTTGCTTATCTGGGGGCGTCGCTTGCTGGTTGGCCGCTGGCGAAAGTGCTCGATACCTGGCACTGGAGCGGATTTTTTGTAGTTATCGCCATTGCCGCCGGGATTTCCGCACTGCTGTTACTGCCCTTTTTGAACGCCCAGACACCGCGAGAAGCGTGATGCATCTCACCTTTTCACTTCATATCCGGCAAAACTAAGAAATTTTCCAGGTTTTGCCTGGACGCTATCTCAGGCCTGATTTGCTGCTGATTTTTACAATGCCATCATTCATTAATTCTTTCCCAAAATAATTCAAGTTGCAGGAACGCAGCAAACGCGTGAGTCCCGGGAGCATAGTGAACTATGTGACCGGGAGGAATGCGTGCAGCTAAGGCACCTGCGGGTTGAAGTATGAAGGGAAATCAGGAGTAACCCATGCTGGCTTTCTTAAACCAGGTTCGCAAGCCGACCCTGGACCTTCCGCTCGAAGTGCGGCGCAAAATGTGGTTCAAACCGTTCATGCAATCCTACCTGGTGGTCTTTATCGGCTACCTGACGATGTACCTGATTCGCAAGAACTTTAACATCGCGCAGAACGACATGATCTCGACCTACGGGTTGAGCATGACGCAGCTGGGGATGATCGGCCTGGGTTTCTCCATCACTTATGGCGTGGGTAAAACGCTGGTTTCCTACTACGCCGACGGCAAAAACACCAAACAATTCCTGCCGTTCATGCTGATCCTGTCTGCCATTTGTATGCTGGGCTTCAGCGCCAGTATGGGCAGCGGCTCGGTTAGCCTGTTCCTGATGATTGCCTTCTACGCCTTAAGCGGCTTTTTCCAGAGTACCGGCGGTTCGTGCAGTTACTCCACCATCACGAAATGGACGCCGCGTCGTAAACGCGGGACATTCCTCGGTTTCTGGAACATTTCTCACAACCTTGGCGGTGCAGGCGCAGCGGGTGTGGCGCTGTTCGGCGCAAATTACCTGTTCGATGGTCATGTCATCGGCATGTTTATTTTCCCGTCGATTATCGCGCTGATTGTCGGTTTTATCGGCCTGCGTTACGGCAGCGACTCCCCGGAATCTTATGGCCTCGGCAAAGCTGAAGAGCTGTTCGGCGAGGAGATCAGCGAAGAGGACAAAGAGACAGAATCTACCGATATGACCAAGTGGCAGATCTTTGTTGAGTATGTGCTGAAAAACAAAGTGATCTGGCTACTGTGCTTCGCCAACATTTTCCTCTATGTGGTGCGTATTGGTATCGACCAGTGGTCAACCGTGTACGCGTTCCAGGAACTGAAACTCTCTAAAGCGGTGGCGATTCAGGGCTTTACGCTGTTTGAAGCTGGTGCGCTGGTCGGTACGCTGCTGTGGGGCTGGCTCTCTGACCTGGCGAACGGTCGCCGTGGCCTGGTGGCCTGCATCGCGCTGGCGCTGATTATCGCCACGCTCGGTGTGTATCAACATGCCAGCAACGAATATATCTACCTGGCTTCTCTCTTTGCGTTGGGTTTCCTGGTCTTTGGCCCGCAATTGTTGATTGGTGTGGCTGCTGTTGGCTTTGTACCTAAAAAAGCGATTGGCGCTGCCGATGGTATTAAAGGCACCTTCGCTTACCTGATTGGTGACAGCTTTGCCAAGTTAGGTCTGGGAATGATTGCCGATGGAACGCCGGTATTCGGCCTTACCGGCTGGGCAGGCACCTTCGCTGCGCTGGATATCGCCGCGATTGGTTGTATCTGCCTGATGGCGATAGTGGCGGTGATGGAAGAACGCAAAATCCGCCGCGAGAAAAAAATTCAGCAGTTGACAGTGGCATAAACGTAACTGGTGACTTTTGCCCGGCATGACGCCGGGCTTTTTTTTATTATTCCGTGACTTCCAGCGTGGTGAAGGCAAACTTCTCGCCATCAAACAGCCCCTGACTGGTTAGTTTCAGCGCGGGGATCACTGGCAGAGAAAGAAACGCCATCTGAATAAACGGCTCATCCGGTAACGGACCACATTCACGGGCGGCGGCTTTCAAGGCGTCAATTTGCTCCGCCAGCGACTGCGCCGTGTCGGTGCTCATCAGCCCGGCAATGGGTAACGGCAGATGACTTTGGACCTGGCCGTTACGTACCACGCACAGCCCGCCGCCATCCTGAATCACCTGATTGACCGCCAGCGCCATCTCTTCGGCACTGCGACCGATCACCACAATATTATGGCTGTCATGGCTGACCGTCGCAGCCAGCGCGCCTTCATTCAGACCAAAGCCGCCGAGCAAACCACAAGCCGGAGCCAGACGTTGCCCGTAACGCTCAAGGACGGCAATAAAGCACACATCATCGCGATCAAAACCATTTTCGCTGTAGACGCTGGAGCGGGAGTGCGTAATCAATTCGTTATGGATGACGTCAATTACCCGATAGCGTTTTCCGGGCGTGAATTGCAGGGCAAAGTCGCTGGCGGAAACTGGCTGGCGGGCAATGGTGTTGCCATATGGCGGAGCGGATTGTGCCAGTCTCGCCGACTCTTCCGCCTGTAAGGTTTGCGCGTCAATCGGTTCGCCTTTCACCAGTACCTGCTGCACCGTGACCTTACGCGCATCGCTCAACAGGACGATATCAGCCTGCTTACCGGGTGCCAGTAAGCCGAGGTGATTCAGACCAAAGTGGCGCGCCGTCGACCAGCTGGCGACGCGATATGCCACATGCAGCGGCACATTGTGTTGTTCGATCAGGCGGCGAATTAAGGCATCGATGTGTCCTTCATGGGCGATCTCCCACGGGTTACGGTCATCAGTACAGAGCATGCATTGCGGGCTGTTAAATTCGTTGATCAACGGTGCCAGTGCGTTGAGATTGCGGGCAGCGGACCCTTCGCGGATCATCAACGACATGCCGAGTTGTAATTTCCGGCGTCCTTCTTCCAGCTGATAACTTTCGTGGCAGTTTTCAATACCCGCAGCAATATAGGCGTTAAGTGCTTTACCACCCAAACCCGGGCAGTGACCGTCCAGTGTCAGGTGGCGAAATGCATCCAGTTTATCGAGCAGTGCATTCTGCCCGCTAATTACGCCAGGGTAGTCCATCATTTCTGCAAGGCCGGTAACCTGCGGATGGTCCCGCCAGGCGAGCATCTGTTCAAGGGTAAAACTGGCACCGTTAACATCGCAGCCTTCCAGGGCGGGTACGCAAGAGCTGACCTGTAAGTACTGGTTTTGCCTTGCCTGTTCGGCACAGCGGGCAAACCAGGCGAATCCGGCTTCGCCCATCACGTTGACGATTTCATGAGGGTCGCAAATAACAGTTGTCAGGCCGCGCGGCAGGGTAGCGGTTTCAAAGGTGACCGGCGTCATCATGCTGGATTCAATATGCAGGTGAGCATCAATAAACCCTGGCACCGCCGTTGCGCCGCGGGCATCAATCCGCTGCAAAGCCGGAGCATCAGTGTATTCTGCGCCAACACCAGCAATGTAACGTCCTTTAATCACAATTGGGCCGGAAATTTCTCCGCCATTGATCAGGTCGAGAATAGAGACATTATCAATAATATAATCGGCAACAGCGTCGCCACGGGAAACGGCTAACAATTCCTGGTATTCCGCCCGGCTAATGTGATGAAATTTATGGTTAATAGAATTATTCATATTTTTCTCATTTTGATTTTATCAATTTGATTATTATTTATCATAAAGAAACGTCGCGAGATTATTAAAGAATATCCATTAATGTGCAATTGAAATGTGATAATTATCACTGAACCGTTGTTGTCATTTGTTTTACAAAAGCAAGGGATTAAATCTCCTCCAATGGACAAAAAAATGAATAATGACAATACCGATTACGTGAGTAATGAATCAGGGACGCTTTCGCGATTATTTAAACTACCTCAGCATGGGACCACCGTCCGCACAGAATTGATTGCGGGGATGACCACTTTTTTAACCATGGTGTACATCGTTTTTGTGAACCCGCAAATCCTCGGCGCGGCACAAATGGACCCGAAAGTGGTGTTTGTTACCACCTGTTTGATTGCCGGTATCGGCAGTATTGCGATGGGGATATTTGCTAACTTACCCGTGGCGCTGGCTCCGGCAATGGGGCTGAACGCCTTCTTTGCGTTCGTGGTCGTGGGGGCGATGGGTATCTCCTGGCAGACCGGGATGGGCGCGATATTCTGGGGCGCAATTGGGCTATTTTTGCTCACGCTGTTTCGTATCCGTTACTGGATGATCTCCAACATTCCATTAAGTTTACGTATTGGTATCACCAGCGGAATCGGATTATTTATTGCCTTAATGGGATTAAAAAACACTGGCGTTATTGTCGCCAATAAAGACACCCTGGTGATGATTGGCGATTTAAGTTCTCACGGCGTGTTGTTAGGTATTTTAGGGTTTTTTATTATAACCGTGTTGTCATCACGTCATTTTCATGCCGCGGTGCTGGTTTCTATTGTGGTGACGTCTTGCTGTGGCTTATTTTTCGGTGATGTTCATTTTAGCGGCGTCTATTCCATTCCGCCTGATATTAGCGGCGTCATTGGTGAAGTAGATTTGAGCGGCGCGTTAACACTTGAACTCGCCGGTATCATTTTCTCCTTTATGCTGATCAACCTATTTGATTCGTCAGGAACATTAATTGGTGTAACTGATAAAGCTGGCTTAATAGATAGTAACGGTCAATTCCCCAATATGAATAAGGCGCTATATGTTGATAGCGTCAGTTCGGTGGCGGGCGCGTTTATCGGCACCTCGTCTGTTACCGCCTATATTGAAAGTACTTCTGGTGTGGCAGTCGGTGGTCGCACGGGGCTGACTGCGGTTGTGGTCGGCGTTATGTTCCTGTTGGTTATGTTCTTCTCACCGCTGGTGGCGATGGTTCCTCCTTACGCAACCGCCGGAGCGTTAATCTTTGTTGGCGTGCTGATGACTTCGAGCCTGGCGCGCGTTAACTGGGATGATTTTACCGAATCGGTGCCCGCATTTATTACCACGGTGATGATGCCCTTTACTTTCTCGATCACCGAAGGGATTGCACTCGGCTTTATGTCGTACTGCATCATGAAAGTGTGCACCGGGCGCTGGCGCGATCTGAACCTGTGTGTGGTGGTGGTCGCAGCTCTGTTTGCACTGAAGATTATTCTGGTGGATTAGTAACTGGCGAGGGTTTCCAGATATCATGAGTTCTGATTACGCAGGAGAACTCATGATCTGGATAATGCTCGCCACGCTGGCGGTAGTGTTTGTGGTTGGTTTTCGGGTGCTGACATCCGGGGCCAGAAAAGCGATTCGCCGTCTCAGCGATCGGCTGAATATCGATGTCGTACCCGTGGAGTCGATGGTCGATCAAATGGGAAAGTCAGCCGGTGACGAATTTTTACGTTATTTGCATCGCCCGGATGAGTCGCACCTGCAAAACGCCGCGCAGGTATTGCTCATCTGGCAAATTGTCATTGTCGATGGTAGCGAACAGAACCTGCTGCAATGGCATCGGATTTTACAAAAAGCCCGCCTTGCCGCGCCGATTACCGATGCTCAGGTCAGGCTGGCGCTGGGTTTTCTGCGCGAAACCGAACCTGAAATGCAGGATATTAATGCTTTTCAGATGCGCTATAACGCGTTCTTTCAGCCTGCCGAGGGCGTTCACTGGCTGCATTAAAACCGCTTCGTCTTATCAGCCTACAGACCGCGCCTGACCTGTAGGGTGGATAAGGCGTTCACGCCGCATCCGGTATCGGAACTGACAGTAGGTGAACGCATTATCTACGTTCTATTTACAGCAGCACCTCCAGCCCGTGTTTTTGCACAATGCTGAGCAGTTTTAATGAAATGCCATTGGGGCGTTTAGCGCCACTTTCCCATTTTTGTACAGTTGAAACGCTGGTATTGAGATAGTGAGCGAAGACGGGCTGACTCACTTTTAATTTTTCCCGCAGTGCTTTTATCTCAACAGGTTGTAAGTCTTGCACGCTGGTCAGGCAGGCTTTGTCAAAAGTACGCATCGTTTCAGCAGAAATAGCATCGACGCTGGACAATCCAGCCGCTGCGCTGTGAATAGCCTCAAATGCAGGACTTTTAAATTTAGTTTTTGCAGTCATAGCAGATCTCTGTCAGTTCTTTAGTGTTAATCATTGCTGTTAGTTGGGCTTTCGTCAGGAAGGCATAATGCTTTGCAAGTTCACGAAACCCAGCCAGTTCCTGACTATTGATGTTCGACATATCCTGTTTTGCATATAAAAACGTGTAAAACCTATTGCTTCCCCCTTTTGCCAGAATAATTGCACGCTCACGATTTTGGTGAAGGCGCTTTTTAAAAACGCCACCGCCAAGTGCATCAGCTTTACCTTGTTCCGTTTCTAAAATGGCACGGCACAACTCTTCATCTGTTATTGCATGAGACCTGGCTTCCCTTGCAAACCATTTGGTTTTAAACACGCGTATATCGTTGAGGTCCTGTTATTAAAGTATATCACCAAGTGCAATACTTTATCCCTTGTTCCCAACACAATCGCGAAAATACATATCACCTTGCCCTATGATTTTTATTTCTTCGAGCAGCCTCGAACTTTTCCCACAACACCGTAAAAGTTGCAAAAACGTTAAATGCGTCACACATTTCAATGTTAAAGTGGTCGGCTTTTCCCCTGAAACATGCCACGGGTAACACCATGAGTGAATTTATTGCCGAAAACCGCGGCGCGGATGTCATCACCCGACCGAACTGGTCAGCCGTATTCTCGGTGGCGTTTTGCGTCGCCTGTCTGATTATCGTTGAGTTTTTGCCCGTCAGTTTGTTGACGCCAATGGCCCAGGATTTAGGCATTTCGGAAGGGGTTGCCGGGCAATCGGTGACCGTGACCGCCTTTGTGGCAATGTTTGCCAGTTTGTTTATTACCCAGACAATTCAGGCCACTGACCGCCGCTACGTTGTTATTTTGTTTGCCGTTTTGCTGACGCTCTCCTGCTTGCTGGTTTCCTTTGCTAACTCATTCAGTTTGCTTTTAATCGGTCGTGCCTGTCTGGGGCTGGCGCTGGGCGGGTTCTGGGCGATGTCGGCGTCGCTGACCATGCGTCTGGTACCGCCGCGTACGGTGCCGAAGGCGCTGTCGGTGATCTTCGGCGCGGTTTCTATTGCGCTGGTGATTGCCGCACCGTTGGGCAGTTTTTTAGGCGAGCTTATCGGTTGGCGCAATGTCTTTAATGCGGCGGCGGTGATGGGCGTGCTGTGTATTTTCTGGATTATCAAATCATTGCCTTCGCTGCCAGGCGAACCCTCGCATCAGAAACAAAATACTTTCCGCTTATTACAACGTCCGGGTGTGATGGCAGGGA
Source organism: Escherichia sp. WS547 (assembly GCF_046486065.1). NCBI lineage: Bacteria > Pseudomonadati > Pseudomonadota > Gammaproteobacteria > Enterobacterales > Enterobacteriaceae > Escherichia > Escherichia sp. WS547. The sequence continues at coordinate 92,652 of NZ_JBJQMA010000014.1, forward strand.
TGATCGCCATCTTCATGTCTTTCGCCGGGCAGTTTGCTTTCTTCACGTATATTCGCCCGGTGTATATGAACCTGGCGGGATTCGGCGTGGATGGCTTAACGCTGGTGCTGTTGAGTTTTGGTATCGCCAGCTTTATTGGTACGTCGCTTTCGTCGTTCATTCTTAAACGTTCGGTAAAACTGGCCTTAGCAGGCGCGCCGTTAATACTGGCTGTGAGTGCGTTGGTGCTGACGTTGTGGGGAAGCGATAAAATCGTTGCTACCGGCGTGGCGATTATCTGGGGGCTAACTTTTGCATTGGTTCCTGTCGGCTGGTCAACGTGGATCACTCGCTCACTGGCCGATCAGGCAGAAAAAGCCGGGTCTATTCAGGTGGCGGTTATTCAGCTTGCTAATACCTGTGGCGCGGCAATCGGCGGTTATGCGCTGGATAATATTGGTCTGACTTCGCCGTTGATGTTGTCCGGCACATTGATGTTGCTGACGGCGTTATTGGTCACCGCAAAGGTGAAAATGAAGTAACGTATTTACAGGAGGGTTATTGCTCTGGCGGGAAAGCTCTCCTGTTCTTCCCCCTGATAACCCTTGATCAGGTATTGTTCTTATCTTGTTGTTATTTCCATTATTCCGCCTGTATTCATCATTTGCTAATCATGAATCATCATTTTCTCTCATGTTAAAGAAAGGTCATTTAATCTGAACGCATAGCGACAGGGATGACAAATGGCAGGGAAAGCGCATGGGAATGGCGATCGTCGGGGCGATAACACCATATGTGGATTGGGGGATCGTTTACGTCGTCTGACCGCAGGTATTTGCCTGATAACACAAACTATTTTCCCTGTTATGGCTGCTGCCCCGACGCATATTAATCCTGCGCACTCGGATACTGCCGCGTCACTGATCCTGCCGAACGTTAAAACTATTCCATATACCCTGGGTGCGTTGGAATCGCCACCAACGGTCGCGGCACGCTTTGGTATCACCGTTGATGAATTACGTCGCCTGAATCAGTTCCGTACCTTTGCGCGGGGCTTTGACCATGTGCGTCAGGGCGATGAAATAGATGTGCCCCTCATTAACAGTAACAGCCCTGAAGCGCGCAACCTGAAAGCAATGCAGATGGAGCGCGATGGCAAAGATCCGCAAATGCAGGTCGCGGAAGTGGCGCAGCAAAGCGGAACACTTTTAGCACGCGATATGGACAGCGAACAGGCGGCGAGTATGGCGCGTGGCTGGGTGGCTTCTTCTGCATCTGCGCAGGCAACGGACTGGCTCAGTCGTTGGGGAACTGCCCGGGTATCTCTTGGTGTGGATGAAGATTTCAGCCTTAAAAGCTCGTCATTTGAATTTCTCCATCCCTGGTACGAAACGCCGGATAACCTGGTCTTAAGCCAGCACACACTTCACCGTACGGATGATCGCACTCAAACCAACCACGGTATCGGCTGGCGTTATTTCACATCGAGCTGGATGTCTGGCGTCAATATGTTTATCGATCATGACCTGACCCGCTATCACACCCGAACCGGGATGGGCGTTGAATACTGGCGCGATTACCTGAAACTGAGCGGCAACGGTTATCTGCGCCTCAGTAACTGGCGTAGTGCACCGGAACTCGACAATGACTATGAAGCACGTCCGGCGAACGGGTGGGATCTTCGCGCCGAAGGCTGGTTACCGGCCTGGCCGCAGCTGGGCGGCAAGTTGGTCTATGAACAATATTATGGCGATGAAGTGGCGCTGTTTGGTAAAGACGAGCGACAAAATGATCCTCACGCGATTACCGCAGGTTTGAGTTATACCCCTGTTCCTCTGATCTCCTTTAGTGCCGAGCAACGGCAGGGCAAACAGGGAGAAAACGACACCCGAATTGGTATGGAGTTGACGTTGCAACCCGGTCATTCACTGCAAAAACAGCTCGATCCGGCTGAAGTTGCAGCACGACGCAGCCTTGTGGGCAGTCGCTATGACCTGGTCGATCGTAATAACAATATTGTCCTTGAATATCGCAAGAAAGAGCTGGTGCGGCTGACGCTGACCGATCCGTTGAAAGGCAAGCCGGGTGAGGTTAAATCGCTGGTTTCTTCCTTACAAACCAAATATGCGCTGAAAGGTTATGACATTGAAGCCGCCTCCCTGCAATCAGCGGACGGAAAAGTAGCTGTTTCCGGCAAGGATATTCAGGTCACCATTCCTCCCTACCGATTCACGGCAATGCCTGAAACCGACAACACTTACCCGATAGCGGTTACAGCGGAAGATTCGAAAGGAAATTTCTCCCGGCGTGAAGAAAGTATGGTGGTCGTGGAAAAACCCACATTAAGCCTCGCCGATTCAACGCTTTCTGTCGATCTGCAAATCCTGCTTGCTGATGGAAAATCAACCTCAATGCTGACCTATACCGCGCGAGATTCCAGCGGCAAGCCAATCCCTGGTATGACGTTAAAAACACAGGCGAAAGGTTTGCAGGATTTCGCCTTAAGCGAATGGAAAGACAACGGTAACGGAACCTATACCCAAATAGTTACCGCCGGGAAGACGTCTGGCGCGTTATCGCTGATGCCGCAATTTAACGGCGATGATATCGCTAAGACGCCAGCGCTGATTGCTATCGTGGCGAATACAGCATCCCGCGCTGACTCCACGATTGAGACAGACCAGGATAATTACGTCGCGGGTAAGCCGATAGTCGTTAAAGTGACCCTGAGAGATGATAACGGCAACGGGGTTACCGGACGAAAAGAACTTCTCAAACAAACCGTTAAAGTTGACAACACGAAGGCTGATGCCGTGAGTGCCTGGACGGAAGAAAGTGAGGGAATTTACAAAGCAAGCTATACGGCCCATCTCATTGGCGACAAATTAACGGCCCAGCTGACGATGCCCGGCTGGCAAACCAAACATTCGGATGCGTTCAGTATTGCGGGTGATAAAGATACCGCCAAAATCGCTGCGATGCAGATCACCGCGAATAACGCAGTTGCCAGACGCGATCACAATACCGTCGCTGTGACGGTCAGGGATGTGCATCAAAATTTGCTGCAGGGACAAAATGTTACCTTCACGGTCGTGAATGGTGCGGCGGTTTTTGCCGATCCAAATGGCGGTATTGTGACGACAGATAAAGACGGGATTGCCAGCGTTAACCTTGCCAGTGACCAGGCGGTAAACAGTCTTATCAAGGCTGAGATCAATGGCAGTAGTCAGTCTGTGGAAGTGAGCTTTATTACTGGCGATATCTCGCAGCTGACCTCCACCATCAAGACGGACGATGTGTCATACACTGCGGGTGGCAAGATAAAAGTGTCAGTTACCCTTATGGATGAGCAGAAAAACCTGGTGAAAGGGATGGCTTCGCTGCTGGCGGGTAGCGGTGTGGTCGAGGTGAGCGGTACAGATAAAAATGAAATGGGTAACTGGAGCGAAGAGTCTGACGGCGTTTACACCACCACCCGAACCGCGAAGATTGCTGGCGATCGCCATTACGCCACGCTGAAACTATCGACATGGAGTAGCGCGCAGCAATCCGATGCGTATGCCATCCGCGAAAGCGGAGCTGTGCTGGCTTATTCCTCCATCGTTACCGACAAAACGACCTACACCGCGGGCGGTGCGATAAAAGTTACGGTAACACTCAAGGATAGCTATGAAAACCTGGTCGGGGGGCAACGAGACGCTATCAACCAGGCTATTCAGCTGCCAAATACAAAAGCGGAAAGCATCGCCTGGAATGAAGATCAAAAAGGAATTTATACCGCAACGTATACCGCATTACTCCCTGGCACCGGTTTAAAAGCACAGCTACAGATGTCCGGCTGGGCGAGCGCTTTGACTTCAAATGATTACAGTATTAGTGGCGATGCCGCCAGCGCACAAATTGTCGCGATGCAAGTGACAACGGGTAACCCGGATGTGCTGGCGAATGGCAGCGATCGACATACAGTGAATGTCCGGGTGGAAGATCAGTTTGGCAATGTGCTGCCGGAGCAGACCGTCACCTTTACGGTGACGAAGGGGGCGGCTGTATTTGCCAATGCAGGGCAGAGCGCAGATATCAGGACGGATGCGCATGGTATGGCAGAGGTTGATCTGAGCAGTACCGTAGCGGATGCCAGCACTGTTGAGGCTAAGGTCAATCAAAGCAGCGATAGTAAAACGGTGAACTTTGTTGCTGATGTTAGCACGGCGCAGGTCGCGGAGCTGGTGGTGACGCAGGACGGCTCAGTGGCTGATGGTTCGACGGCGAACATGCTGCGGGTGAGGGTGACCGATGTGTTCGGGAATGTACTTGCCGGCCAGACGGTTAGCGTGACGGCGGACAACAGCGCAACGGTTGCTCCGACGGTCATCACAGGGCCGGACGGCACGGTGGAGATCTCAGTCACCAGCCAGACCGCCGGAACCAGTGCGATCACCGCCAGTATCAACAACAGCAGCCTGAGCCGGAACGTGACGTTTGTCGCCGATGTCAGGACGGCGAAGATCGCTGATCTGGTAGTCACCCGGGATAACTCAGTGGCAGACGGTGCAATGGCGAACACGCTGCGGGTGAGGGTCACAGATGCGTTCGGGAATACGCTTGCCGGGCAGACGGTCAGCGTGATGGCAGACAACAGCGCAACGGTGTCTCCGACGGTCACTACAGAGCCGGACGGCACGGTGGAGATCAGTGTCACCAGCCAGACGGCGGGAGTCAGTACTGTCACTGCCAGCATCAACAGCAGCAGCCAGAGCCGGAACGTGACGTTTGTCGCCGATGTCAGGACGGCGAAGATCGCGGATCTGGTGGTTATTAAGGATGGTTCAGAGGCGGACGGTTCGACGGCGAACACGCTGCGGGCGAGGGTGACCGATGCATTCGGTAATACGCTGGGCGGGCAGACGGTCAGCGTGTTGGCGGATAACGGCGCAACGGTTGCCCCGACGGTCACCACTCAGCCGGACGGCACGGTGGAAATCAGTGTCACCAGTCAGACCGCCGGAACCAGTACAGTCACTGCCAGCATCAACAACAGCAGCCTGAGCCAGAACGTGACGTTTGTCGCCGATGTCAGGACGGCGAAGATAGCGGACCTGGTGGTTATTAAGGACGGCTCAGTGGCAGACGGCGCGACGGCGAATACGCTGCAGGTGAAGGTCACCGATGCGTTCGGGAATGCGCTGAATGGACAGACGGTCAGCGTGATGGCAGGTAACGGCGCAACGGTCACTCCGACTGTCATCACAGGGCCGGACGGCACGGTGGAGATCTCTGCCACCAGCCAGACGGCGGGGATCAGTACAGTCACTGTAACCATCAACAACAGCAGCCTGAGCCGGAACGTGATGTTTGTCGCGGATGTCAGGACGGCGCAGATCGCTGATCTGGTGGTCATTAAGGACGGCGCAGTGGCAGACGGCGCAATGGCGAACATGCTGCAGGTAAAGGTTACCGACGCGTTCGGTAATACGCTTGCCGGACAGACGGTCAGCGTGTTGGCAGGCAACGGTGCCACGACTGCTTCGACGGTCACCACGCAACCGGACGGCACGGTGGAGATCTCAGTCACCAGCCAGACCGCCGGAACCAGTGTGGTCACCGCTAGCATCAACAACAGCAGCCAGAGCCGGAACGTGACATTTATCGCCGATGTCAGGACGGCGAAGATCGCTGATCTGGAGGTCATTAAGGATGGTTCAGAGGCGGACGGTTCGACGGCGAACACGCTGCGGGCGAGGGTGACGGATGCGTTCGGTAATGCGCTTGCCGGGCAGACGGTCAGCGTGTTGGCAGACAACGGTGCAACGGTCGCTTTGACGGAAACCACAAAGCCGGACGGCACGGCGGAAATCAGTGTTACCAGTCAGACGGCGGGAGTTAGCGCAGTCACCGTCAGCATCAACAACAGCAGCCAGAGCCGGAACGTGACGTTTATCGCCGATGTCAGGACGGCGCAGATCGCGGAGCTGGTGGTTATTAAGGATGGTTCAGAGGCAGACGGTTCGACGGCGAATACGTTGCGGGTGAGGGTCACCGATGCGTTCGGTAATGCGCTTGCCGGCCAGACGGTCAGCGTGTTGGCGGATAACGGCGCAACGGTTGCCCCGACGGTCACCACTCAGCCGGACGGTACGGTGGAGATCAGTGTCACCAGCCAGACGGCGGGTACCAGTACAGTCACTGCCAGCATTAACAGCAGCAGCCAGAGCCGGAACGTGACGTTTATCGCCGATGTCAGCACGGCGCAGATCGCGGACCTGGTGGTCATTAAGGACGACTCAGTGGCAGACGGTGCAATGGCGAATACGTTGCGGGTGAGGGTGACCGATGCGTTCGGTAATGCGCTTGCCGGACAGACGGTCAGCGTGATGGCAGGCAACGGCGCAACGGTTGCCCCGACGGTGATCACCGAGCCGGACGGCACGGTGGAAATCAGTGTCACCAGTCAGACGGCGGGAATCAGTGCAGTCACAGCCAGCATCAACAGCAGCAGTCAGAGCCGGGACGTGACATTTATCGCCGATGTCAGGACGGCGAAGATCGCTGAACTGGAGGTCATCCGGGATAACGCGGTGGCAGACGGTTCGACGGCGAATACGCTGCAGGTGAAGGTCACCGATGCTAACGATAATACGCTTGCCGGACAGGCGGTCAGCGTGTTGGCAGGCAACAGCGCAACGGTTGCTTCGACGGTGACCACAAAGCCGGATGGCACGGTGGAGATCAGTGTCACCAGTCAGACGGCAGGCACCAGTACAGTCACTGCCAGCATCAACAGCAGCAGCCTGAGCCGGAACGTGACGTTTGTCGCCGATGTCAGCACGGCAAAAATAGCGGATCTGGTCGTTATCCAGGATAACTCAGTGGCTGACGGCGCAATGGCGAACACGCTGCGGATGAGGGTCACGGATGCATTCGGTAATACGCTTGGCGGACAGACGGTCAGCGTGACGGCAGACAACAGTGCAATGGTCGCTTCGACTGTCATCACAGGGCCGGACGGTACGGTGGAGATCAGTGTCACCAGCCAGACGGCGGGGATCAGTATTGTCACTGCATCCATCAACAACAGCAGCCTGAGCCGGGACGTGACGTTTGTTGCCGATGTCAGGACGGCGCAGATCGCTGATCTGGTGGTCATTAAGGATGGTTCAGAGGCGGACGGTTTGACGGCGAACACGCTGCAGGTGAGGGTCACCGATGCGTTCGGTAATGCGCTTGCCGGGCAGACGGTCAGCGTGTTGGCGGACAACGGCGCAACGGTCGCCCCGACGGTCACCACGCAGCCGGACGGTACGGTGGAGATCTCTGTTACCAGCCAGACGGCGGGAGTCAGTGCAGTCACTGCAACCATCAACAGCAGTAGTCAGAGTCAGAACGTGACATTTATCGCCGATGTCAGGACGGCGAAGATCGCGGATCTGGTGGTCATTAAGGATGGTTCAGAGGCGGACGGTTCGACGGCGAACACGCTGCGGGCGAGGGTGACCGATGCGTTCGGCAATGCACTTGCCGGGCAGGCGGTCAGCGTGATGGCAGGCAACAGCGCAACGGTCACTCCGACGGTCACCACGCAGTCGGACGGTACGGTGGAGTTCAGTGTCACCAGCCAGACGGCAGGAACCAGTACAGTCACCGCCAGTATCAACAGCAGCAGCCTGAGCCGGGACGTGACGTTTATTGCGGATGTCAGGACGGCGCAGATCGCGGTGCTGGAAGTGACGCAGGATTACGCCGTGGCAGATGGTTCGACGGCGAACACGCTGCGGGCGAGGGTGACCGATGCGTTCGGTAATGCGCTTGCCGGGCAGACGGTCAGCGTGTTGGGAGGCAACGGCGCAACGGTGTCTCCGACGGTCATCACAGGGCCGGACGGCACGGTGGAGATCAGTGTCACCAGTCAGACGGCGGGAGCCAGTACTGTCACTGCCAGCATCAACAGCAGCAGCCTGAGCCGGAACGTGACGTTTGTCGCGGATGTCAGGACGGCGCAGATCGCGGTGCTGGAAGTGACGCAGGATTACGCCGTGGCAGATGGTTCGACGGCGAACACGCTGCGGGCGAGGGTGACCGATGCGTTCGGGAATGCACTTGCCGGGCAGACGGTCAGCGTGACGGCAGGCAACGGCGCAACGGTGTCTCCGACGGTCATCACAGGGCCGGACGGCACGGTGGAAATCAGTGTCACCAGCCAGACGGCGGGAGTCAGTGCAGTCACTGCAACCATCAACAACAGCACCGCGAGCCAGAACGTGATGTTTATCGCCGATGTCAGGACGGCGAAGATCGCGGATCTGGTGGTCATTAAGGACGACTCAGTGGCAGACGGTGCAATGGCGAATATGCTGCGGGCGAGGGTCACCGATGCGTTCGGTAATGCGCTTGCCGGACAGACGGTCAGCGTGATGGCAGGCAACGGTGCCACGACTGCTCCGACGGTCACCACGCAGCTGGACGGCACGGTGGAGATCTCTGCCACCAGCCAGACGGCGGGGATCAGTACAGTCACTGCAACCATCAACAACAGCAGCCTGAGCCGGAACGTGATGTTTGTCGCGGATGTCAGGACGGCGCAGATCGCTGATCTGGTGGTCATTAAGGACGGCTCAGTGGCAGACGGTTCGACGGCGAACATGCTGCGGGTGAGGGGGACGGATGCGTTCGGTAATGCGCTTGGCGGCCAGACGGTCAGCGTGTTGGCGGACAACGGCGTAACGACTGCCCCAACGGTGATCACCGAGCCGGACGGCACGGTGGAAATCAGTGTCACCAGCCAGACGGCGGGAGTCAGTGCAGTCACTGCAACCATCAACAGCAGTAGTCAGAGTCAGAACGTGACATTTATCGCCGATGTCAGGACAGCGAAGATCGCGGACCTGGTGGTCATTAAGGACGACTCAGTGGCAGACGGTGCAATGGCGAATATGCTGCGGGCGAGAGTCACCGATGCGTTCGGTAATGCGCTTGCCGGGCAGACGGTCAGCGTGTTGGCGGGCAACAGCGCAACGGTTGCTCCGACGATGACCACAAAGCCGGATGGCACGGTGGAGATCAGTGTCACCAGCCAGACGGCGGGCACCAGTACAGTCACCGCCAGCATCAACAACAGCAGCCAGAGCCAGAACGTCACCTTTGTACCTGGTGATGCATCGCAACTCACTTCAATCGTTGAAACAAATAAGTCGAACTATACGGTTGGAGAGACAATCACCATCACGGTAACGCTCCGGGATGCGTTCGATAATCTGGTAACCGGTGCAGCTTCACAGTTAGCCGCTGATGGTGTGCTGACGGTGGCTGGCACTGACCCGTCAGAAATGGGAAGCTGGGTTGAATCAGGTGGCGTGTATACCACAACCCGAATGGCGACGATTGCCAGTACCAATCAGCACGCCAACCTGCAATTGCAGACGTGGAGTGATGGCGTAACGTCAGATCGCTATGACATCCAGTCCGGTTCTCCGGCGCAAGCCACATCAACTATCGCTACGGATAAAAACGCCTACACCGCTGGTGACACTATAACCGTCGCCGTGACGCTGAAAGACGCGCACGGTAACCTGGTTGAAGGGGGCGAGTCCTTATTGTCTGGTGATAACGTAACAGTAGAAGGAGCCGTACGTTCAGGAGGATGGTCTGAAACCGCCGGTGTTTATACTGCTACATGGTCGGCGCAAATGGCGGGAGACTCTCACCACGCGACGCTGAAGTTGTCTGAATGGGGCAGCAGTAAACAATCAGAGAGTTATTCCATCCACAGCGGTGCTCCGGTGCAGGCAAATTCTGCTATCAGGACAGATAAATCGGCATATATCGCCGGGGAGCCATTAACCGTCACAATAACGTTGCGGGATGAGTTTGGTAACCCTGCTTTAGGGCTGACATCAGAAGTCATCGAGTCTTATATTGATAGTTTCGCGGTAGGCGGCGCAACTCACGATGCTATGCGGTGGGTCGAGCAGAATAATGGTGAATATACCATTGTCTGGACAGCATGGGTTGCCGAGGAAAATCTAGTTGCCAGTCTGAAATTAAAAACATGGGCAACGGAGATTAAGTCCTCGTTATACGGAATACAACCAGGTGCGGCGGCAAAAACTCAATCAACGATTGTCGCGGACAAAACGATATATATCGCTGGGGATAGCATAACGGTGACCGTTGTTCTTAAAGATGCCCAGGGTAACTTTATTACTGATGGTGTTGTTCAGCTTAATGAGGAAAACGTACAAGTCAGGAATGCGGATCCTATCCAGGGCAATAATTGGGTTTACAACGGCAATGGGCAATATCAAAGACAGTATATGGCGCATTTTGCGGAAGCGAATTTGAATGCGCAACTGAAGATGGCTGGTTGGAGCGATGCCAATTATTCAAACAATTACACTATTAAACCAGGTGAAGTGAGTCCGCTTGGTTCACAGCTTCGTATACGAGAAGTTTTAGTAGTGGAAGGGGCGGATTTACCTGTCAGTGCTTTATTAGTTGATGATTTTGGAAATCCGGTGGATAACGGTCTGGATTTGCTGGATGATGCAGTGTACTTACAAAATGTAGAAAAAAAAGAAGGGGAAAAATGGAGATATGTGGGTGATGGAATATATGAACGTACATATATGGCCTACCAAGAAGGAGAAAATTTAACTTCATTTATGGAGATTAAAGGTTGGCGTATATACGGACAACCATCCTATACCATCCTTCCTTTTGTGGAAGTCGAGTTACTGAGTGTTAATGGTGTAAAATTCAGGGCGACAGATGGTTTTCCAGAAACAGGGTTTGATGGTGCAAAATTCACGCTGTTACTAACCCATAATATGAAAAATACGGATTATAATTGGACGGCTGGGATTTATGGAATTAATGTTGACAGTAATGGAGAAGTAACATTATCTGTGCTGATAAGAAGTGAAGTTACTATTACTGGGAAACCCAAGAATGGTAAAGGGAATGATGTTGTATTTAAATTCAAGATTAAAAAATGGTTTACTAGTTTAGGTGCTACCAGTAGTAATACCTGGGATATCATAAATACTTCATGTAGCTATGGTCAAATGCCGTCATCTTTAGAATTAGCGCAGCGGCCAAGCGGTGGGGTAGTACCGCGAAAAGTAGGTACGTTGTGGGGCGAATATGGTAATTTAAAAACTTATGGGAACGCTTTTAGCAGTACGGATTATTGGACAAGCACTCAGCTCATGGGAGTACACGAGAAATTTAATCCTGAAACTGGTATATCAGAGCTTGGAACAGGAAAGTCCTCTGGCTTGTGCGTAGAGTATTATTAACGAAGTAATCACTAAATTGCCCTGCATCAGCAGGGCAATTTATATTCGTTATTACGCAGAAGTACGCATCACACCAATAGTATTAAATTCATTTTTCACACTGAGCAAACGGGGGTCATGAAGCAAAACATTTGACCATAAATCATTCTCTTTAATTAATTGTTGCCAGCGCTTTTCATATTCTTTCTTACCATAAACAGTGTAAATTAACGGCAAAATCACACCATTGATTTTGTTAGTGTTAATATTTGCCAGTAACTTCATAATGTCATTTTTTATAGATGCGCCATAGATCAGAAACTTCGTATAAAGCGAGTTAACACAGGTGTAATCAAGACCATGTTCAGGCTCAAGTTTAAGCAATAAACTTTTGGCTTTGTCATTATGTCCTTTCAGTGCCATGAACATAGCCAGAATAGAGGTAATAATTGGATTATTACAGGTGTTTTGACTGTTAAGATTTAATGCAAAAGATATCGCGTTATCGAGGGGGGATGTGTAATAAAGTATAATTAATTTAAGAATGCTTATGCCCATTTTATTGGGTTCAAGAGCAATGCTTTTTTCTATTAAATTAAATGCTCTTGCTAGGTCACCGTTCAAAAAACATAGCAGAGACTGATAATAATAAACGTCTGGCGAATTAGGTTTGAGTAAATGTGCTTGCTTAAATAGCACATTAGACACTGAATGTTCATCTTTTAGCCCACTGATTAAACCCAGTAAACCCAATGCCTGAGAATTTGAAGGGTTAATTTCAAGAGCCTTTTCAATGGAGGTTACTGCCGTAGTTATTGCTTGTTTTTGTTCACTGAGTCCAAGGAGGGCTAATGATATATGGCATTCCGCCAGGCAACAGTAGGGCAAGGTATTTTGCGGTTGCGTACTCACACAATCTCTAAATATTACTAATGCTCGTTTCAAACTCTCTGGTGTATAACGATACATTTCCATTCTGCCATTCATATACATAACAGCAGAATCCAGAGATGGCATTTGTTGTGTATTAATAGATTTAAAATTAATATTGGGTATTTTTTCAATAAGAATATTAATTACTTGTGATAATAATACGGAAAGAGGATTATCGGGGTTGAAATCAATACTTTGATGATCAATCAATTTATGTGTTCTGGCATGAATTAACTCAATAAATAAATGCCAGTTTTTACCATAGTGAACGACCTGACCCATAATATAATATTCTGGACCTGTTTTATTGATAAACTGATGGATAGTGGAAAAATCACTGGCCTCATTTGTTACCGAAGCTGGTAAAATATCTAAACCACAAAAAGCATATTTTGAAAGGCCCTGGACAAGTTCGTAATGGAGTTTTAGAACATTGATCGAACCTTCAGTACGAAAGGGAAAAACGGCAAGAGTAGTGGTCGACTTTACCGGTTCATTATCGGTCACAATCACAATAGGTACAGTAAAACGGTATCCACGACCATAGACCGTTTCGATATACTTACATTGTTTATTCTCATGCAAAAGCTTGCGCAATGCATAAATACATCGTGTTAGAGATTCATCACTGGCAACACTCGCGCTCCAGACCTTATCGATAATCTCTTCTTTGCTAACAATTTCACCGTCAGCATTAAGCAATAGAATAATAACGCCAAGTTCTTTCGGGGGAATATGATATTCTTTGTTTTTGAATAATAATATTCCATTGTTTTTTAATACAAAGTCGCCAAATATATATTGTTGTGTATTATTTTTTCCATGTTGCAATTGCATAGAACGCTCCTTCCGTTTTCTCTATTCATAGTATTAATTTGATCAATATAAAATAAAGTATTGGCAGAATTGCTCTATCAAAAAACGCTCATTTTGTAAGATTGTGATGAAGAAATGAATGAAAGCTGATGCTTAATAATATGAAACGCTGGTCCCATTTTTCGGGACCAGATAGTGGGCGATAATTGTGGGTGTTACTTAATCAGAAACGTAAATAATCTTTTGCTGAATCAAACAACGCAGTAATGGTTGAAGATAATAATTTGATAATTGTATCGTAGGTGGAGTTGGCTGTACTGTATTTAGTCGTGATAACCTGCACGTCGGTTTTCATGTTTTCTGCCTGGCTGTTATAACCCGCCAGCCATGCCTGGTATTCAGCCGTGCTTATTTCGTAGCCGGTGAATTCTTTAGATATATTTTTTTCCTTCCCTTTATCGTCCCTATGCACCATTGAGTCTGAAGACTGACTCATACTGTCTATAATCTGAGGGTTGGGAATAATAACATACAGACCGCTACCTTGCGGTTCAACTTCGACAATCGGAGAAGGTGTGCGGTGTTTGGGATCGGGTGGAATTACCGGAAGTCCTAAAGCGGCGCACCATTTTTCTGCTTCTTCTAGTGGTACACCAATTTTGTCAGCAGGTGCCGGAGGGTATAAAACATAGTCTGGATTGTAATGATAGTGGAAATCACCATTAGGATATTTATCGATATAATAAAAATGCATCAAGGCTTTTTGGAATGCATTGACGTCAAAAACTATCGCATCGCCTTTTTTATTAGAGTGAGTCCATTTTCCCATATTGCTTTGGATATGTTCACTGAAGTCCTGCCAGTATGCGCTCATTATCTCAACGCTATTTGCATAGATTTCGAGGTAGTCGCTACCGAGCACACTCATCAAATCAGCAATATCACTGCATATATATTTATCACTTTTAAATTCGTTTGAACTACTGGCCGTTAAAGTACTGCTGGTTGCTGAACTTCTCACTTCAGGTGCAGAACTATCTAAAGAAGCGATAGCGTGATTTAAGGTACCTTTGGTCGATGCCATTGCACTTGACCCGGTTGTGTTGTCAGCAACGTTAGCCAGGGTTTTTCTCACAGAGTTATGCAAGGTCAATATTTTAGCGGGATCCTTTAATTTTCCGTCAATAGTATTAACATTTTCTGTAAGCTGCAGAACGTTTTTTATCAGCGAATAACTTTCGTGTAAGAGCGCAGATCCCTTCTCTGACAGGTTCTCAGTTGGGAAATTTCTGAGCATGTTTTTAACGAAGTTGAGTTGTATGTCATGCTGGCATTTCCAGTCTTCATTTCGCGGGCTACGTTCACTGACTAAAGTTGATAGTTTTTCAACATCTTTCTTGAGCATAGCGCCAATATTATTATCCTTACTGGCGCTGTTATACAAATTACCCTCGCTTTTGCTGTTTTCCAGTTGATGAGGCTCCTCACTTTGTGAGGATGCCTCTTTAAGAGGAATGTTTGCATTCTGCTGACGTAAAATATCTATATTTAGATTATTATCTTTATTAATCATGTGCCATTCCTCCTTAAATATAACTAACTATTATTGCAATAATTTATGAGCGAATGCCTTGAACGATTGCACTATCAGTATCAATAATGGTTTGTATTATTTGCTGTAATAAATTGAGTGCTTGATCTCTTCCTTGAACATCACGATTAATTTGATCCAGATAGCTACTCATAACTGAATGCATAACATTTTTAGCTTGCTCAGCCAAGTCTTTTTCTGCACGAGTATGTTCTGCTGCCACTGTTCCGCCGTATTGAGATAGATTTGCAATAGACTGAAATAGATTATTGGTATGAGAAATAGAACTGGTAATACCATATCTTAGATTGTGACTATTAATTTTTTCTTTGTCTTTAATTTTATTAGTGATACTTTCTTTTTCTTTTTGTAACTTACTTGATTGCTCTTGTTTGTCATTATCCTCAATATTCTTGTTATTTGATAAATCTTTTTGTTGATTTTCTATTTCGGCAAGTCTGGCTTTCGCATTTGCCATATCTTCTTTTGATTTTATCCGAGTTTGGCTATCTGGTTTGTCTGTATTTTGTTCCTGGTTTTCTGCGATATCATCTATCTTTCCCGCGGGCTTCGCAAGTTCTGCACCTGCCATAAATACAGCTCCCGTAGCATTAATAGCTGAGCCTGCTAATGCACCTGCAAAATTTGCCCAAGAAGCATTTTTTGTTTCGCTACTCTGAAGATGGACAAGCTGTTCAAAAACGATGCTCATGCTAGCATCAGCCTTGGCAGAGGCATTGTACATTGATGTAAAGACTCTTAGAAAGGCCTCCATAATGTTCTGTTGTCTCATCGTCAAATTATCTAACATATCGAGAATATTAAATGTTATGGTTTTCTCTATTGACTCGGTAGACTGACAGGATGATTTTGTTGCTATGGCAGAATTTTGATTTATATTATGTAGTGTATTCTTAGCATAATTAAGACCATCTAGTACCTTACATTGTAATTCAGGAGAGAGAGCACGGACAGACTCTATCAGACTAATAAATTTAGTATTTGTATCAACTTTAATATCATTTGGCGCAAAACTTTGCAGTATTTTTTTAGCTTGTGATACTCTTGTTTCATAAGCAGGTTGTTCATCGAATGTTGTTTTATCGAGATTCTTATTATGAGCTGTATTGTTTATATTGCTAATATTATTGGTCATTTTTGAATCCTCTTATACGATAGAATGAGAAGCAAATTTCAAAGCTTCAGTTCGGTGTTGTAATACACGCACCATCTGAGCTACCTCTTGTTCGACGGTTTTATCTATCCTTTGCATCACTGTAAGCATTTGTTCGCGCGTTTTTGATAGATTGCTTATATCTTGTTGTAGAATTTCGATATCTGCAGACTTACTGGCAGCGTATTGATTCATGCTCGATGTAATTATTGTACAAACACCCGAGGCAATTTTTTCAAGAAGAATAGTTATTTTTGCAAATATCATTATAAATTGTGATGATGCTTTTATTTTGTCACCGAGAAAATTTAATGCTGACATGATTTTTTTTGATACTGACTTGATCATAGATTCCACGGTGGATTTTATACTGTCAGTTATTTCTTTTGTGATTTCTTCGGCGGCAGTTTTTGAGAGTGCCTTTACAAGTTCACTTATTGCTACTGAACAAATTAATGTTGCACCAATCATTAATGTTACCATAACAATAGAAGCGGCTGCAGATGAGTAAATATCTTGTACTAAATCAATAGTCGTTTGTTGGACACCCAAGGCGTCCAGAAGAGCGCAGATTGCGAGTAGTGTGGGGTCATATTTAGAAATAATACCCGCAAGACCTTCAGTTAGTTTTCCCAAAATCCAACCGGTAGCCGTGGTACCCAGAGTGATTTGACAAATAATATCAACACCTAATACTACTGCCCCTGCGATTCCTCCAATTAGTGCCAGCGCTCCAGCAAAGCTTGCCCCAGCACTTGGAACTGCTGCGACAATACCAATCACAATTAAGGCTGCACTTACGGCAAATGTAACTACAGTAACGACCTCATTAATAATGTTTAAAACTTTTGTCCATGTAGTATAGCTACGCGCTGTTTCATTGAGTTTATTTTCCCTGACATGGTTAATCTCTTTCATTACCTCAGATTGATTTTTGATCGATTCGCAATTGGTATCACCAATAACTTCCATTACTGAGGTAATCAAAAGGATAAATGTGGCTGTTGCGTTTCTGTTTTTCTGGTTTTCCTGGGTCAGGCAAATATTGGTGGTGAAGTTATTAATCTGTTCTTGCTGTTGAATTTCGTCAAAAATTTCCATACTTTGGCTGATCGCAGCATCAGCATCCATAATGGCTGTATTTAACGATTTCTCAGCTAACGATTTTTTTTGTAATGACAGCGTGAGTGTTTTTTCAGCCGCACTTTTTTGCGTCACTACTTTATTATATTGCGGATCGCCAGGTTGCAGTTGCGAGAGCTCTTGATTCAATGTGTTGACTTTTTTCTCCAGCGATTGCACCTTTTTATCGACCGCATTGTAATTATTATTGGCCTGATGCATGATGTCGTCGGCTTTTTGCGCGGAATCTAATGACGATGAGTAAGCGTCACTTAATTCACGAAACTTATTATGTGCCATTTCGTGTCGAAGCAGGGTGCTGTCAAGGTTATTATGCAAACGTGTTGTAATATCCTGATCGGCAATGCCTGTTAGATTACCCAAAATCATTGTCAGGCGGGCATCGTTCGTCTTTGCTGTAGTGGCGTTGTCGGAATCTGAAACCTGCATTTCAGGCGGAGCAAGCATAGGTTTGTTTTCAAGACGAGTGCGAATATCGTTATCAAGGGACTTCGGGTTTTTATTAAGCCGCATGGGATCAACTTGCGTTTTGTTGCTGTCCTGCAGTCTTTTTTCCGCATCGCTATACTGTGTGCGCAATGTTTAGCTGATTTGTTCAAACGTGATCGTTTGTCCCGTAATCGGTGCCGACATAATTCACCTCCTTTTTAAGCTATCATCGGGTGTAATTAATTCTTTTTTATTTAACTCATGGCAGATGTTTATTCCCATCTAAAATGGCATCAACGGGAAAGTAAGTAATGTGTTTATTGTTATTCTTCTCATTTATTTTATCGCCATGGTTATTTTTTAAATCAACCGGGGCTTCCTCATGATATTTCCTGATTAACTCTTCAGGCGTAAAAGAAGAGTTTTTTCCGTTTATGTTCATTTTGCCGACTCACTCTGTTTGAACTTCCTCTTCGGTATTGGCTGTCAAGAGTTCAAGATAAGCAGTAGCCATCTCTTTAACTTTTTCATTTTGGCTGTAGGTTACGACTGTATTAAATAACTCCGTGGCCATTTTAGTGTTTTTTAAGCCCATCTGGCACTGGCCCATATAATAAATCAAAGAGAAATCGTTATCGGGAGATAGCATTAAACAGATATGATACATGTCGAATGCCTTTTGATAATCTTTCTTCAACTGACAGACGGCGGCATATCCTTTTAAATAGTTATAATTTTGGAAATCATAAATACAGAGAAATTTAAAAAAGAGCTCAGCTTCGTCAAGTCTTCCTTTTTCATAAAAGTTATAAGCGTAAGCATAAACGCCTTCAAGGGTATCCGGAGTAATGCCATGCAGCTCTGCAAGTGTTGCTCCCATACCTAATGCACGTTCGAACTTACTGGCAATTTCTTTATTTTCTTCTAAATCCAGATTTGCGCTTTCCATCTCTACTCTCTCCTTTCGAACATTCTTTGTTCAGACTTCACCATTTTTTAGAGGGTGGTGATATCAAAATTCGCTCATTTTTATGCCCATCCGTTGGGCTTCCTTTTCTGCATTAAAAACAAGTATTGTTTCAATGAGATAAGATTTTCTATGTGATGAAATGAAAACAATGTAGAGGGAAATTCCTCCACAATCCTGATGAACGGGTGCAATTTTGATTGGAATTTGAAAAAGCAGGTGATTTACTGATGTGCGAGCGTACGTCAGCGGCTGCTGGCCTGAGCGCGGAGGTGTGCGAAATTCACATATCCGGGCATTCCACTTTACCCAGCGCTTCCCAGTAGTTATTCTGATTATTACGCTCCATCGCCACAATAGCTTCGCGGATATGTTGTTTGTTATTCTCATCAGACAACATTAATTTTTCCCACGCTTCGTCTGATAATGACGCCTGTGGCGTGCAAATTTTACGTAAATCTTGCAATACCGTGGTCTTTTCTTTTGCCGACTGTAGAGAACTGAATGGCGATTCGGCCTGAGAAATGGCTGGGAAAGTCAGGAATACGGTAATCATGAGTAGCATCGTTGGCTTCATAGCTGCAACCTTCTGCAAATGTGCATCGAATGAAGCATAAGTGTAGTTTGCTTTTGCCGCTCTCATCATGCTGTACGAAAGGTGTTTGCGTGGTCAGTAAGAAGTGCCAGTTTTATATACCTTTTTCTTCTATTCGATAGCTTTTCGTTTTTTAAATCGTAGTGATCTTGCCATTATAGTCAGTTAACGATTAAAAAAAGGATAAAAAAGTGAAACTGACAACACATCATCTACGGGCGGGGGGCGCATTATTACTGGCAGGAATTCTGCTGGCAGGTTGCGACCAGAGCAGCAGCGATGAAAAGCACATTAAAGTGGGCGTTATTAATGGCGCAGAACAAGATGTCGCGGAAGTCGCTAAAAAGGTGGCAAAAGAGAAATATGGCCTCGATGTTGAATTGGTAGGATTTAGCGGTTCGTTGCTACCGAACGATGCGACAAATCATGGCGAGCTTGATGCGAACGTCTTCCAGCATCGACCCTTTCTTGAACAAGATAATCAGGCGCATGGTTATAAACTGGTAGCGGTGGGAAATACGTTTGTCTTCCCCATGGCGGGTTATTCCAAAAAAATCAAAACCGTGGCGCAAATAAAAGAAGGCGCGACAGTGGCGATCCCCAACGACCCGACCAACCTTGGTCGCGCGCTTTTACTGTTGCAAAAAGAGAAGCTAATTACTCTGAAAGAGGGAAAAGGGTTACTACCTACCGCGCTGGATATAACCGAGAATCCTCGTCATTTGCAGATTATGGAACTCGAGGGGGCGCAGCTCCCGCGCGTACTGGATGATCCCAAAGTTGATGTGGCGATTATCAGCACCACTTACATTCAGCAGACCGGGCTTTCTCCGGTGCACGACAGCGTATTTATTGAAGATAAGAATTCGCCGTATGTGAATATTCTGGTAGCACGGGAAGATAATAAGAATGCAGAAAACGTGAAGGAATTTCTGCAATCTTATCAATCATCCGAAGTCGCTAAAGCGGCAGAAACCATCTTTAACGGTGGCGCGGTGCCTGGCTGGTAATTCTCACTCATCCCGCGCCGGACGATTTATTTTTCTGGCGCGGCGACGGGAATCCATTGAAATCAAAATCACCGATGACAGAATCAGCAGTGTGCCCAGCCAGTCCGGTAATGTGAATGTGATCCCCAGCAACAGCAAAGAGAGCAGCGCGCTACTTAATGGCTCTGCACAGCTCAAAATGCTGGCTTTTGGCCCGCCAATTAATTGTGCTCCTTTCAGGTACAGACTAAATGTCAGGGACGTACCAATGACCACCAAATAAAAAAACGCCAGAATCAAACTGCCGTTAACGACAAAGTTTGTCCCTTGTCTGGCATAAAAAGGCAACAGAATCAGACCGCCGATCAGCATACTCCAGCCGACGACAGGCAACGTGCCATAGCGGGCAATTAGCGTTGAGGGATAGGTGGTATAGAATGCCGCAGCAAATGCCGAGGCAATGCCCCAGAATAACGCGGCCGGAGAGATTGATAATGACGTCGGATTACCGTGTGTCACCAGTAAAAAAGTCCCGACCAGCGATGTCAAAATAGCGCAAAAAACCAGAATGCCCGGGCGGGATTTACGCACCAGTGAGAACCAGGCGACGATAATCGTCGGTGAGAGGAATTGCAGCACCGTTGCCGTGGCAGCATTCGATTTTTCAATGGTCAGTAAAAAGGTGAGCTGTACGGTTAGCGCGCCAACCACGGAAAAAATCAGCAGACTAATGGCATCTTTGTGATTGTTAATAATAGAAAAGATTTTATCGCCATGAACAAATGACAGCGTCAGCAGAATCAAACCGGCGAATATCAAACGCGTCATAGTCAAAAACTGCGACGACATCTGGCTTTGCTCCATGATGTATTGCGCGCAGACCCCTGAACTTCCCCACAACACGGCGGCAATCAGAACGTTCAGCATCCCCTTTCTGGTGGAACCCATTTTTCCCTCTGCATACTGTTTTGTCGTTTATGTATGCAGGCATGATAGCAAAAATGGCGAGGATGGCTCTGTTTGCGCCACGCCGATTTTTCTTAGCCCAGACTGGTGAGCTAAATATCTTTAATAAACAGCAGGCAAATCATCGCAATACCCAACATCCCTATCGCCAGCCAGAACAACGCGTGGTAGCTCCAGATTTCAACCATAATTCCGTCAACAGAGCCGGCGATAATCCAGCCGACGCGTGAAGTATTTGCATATAACGTTGTCGCAGAGCCTATTTTTTCAGGCATCAGGTCCTGAAAATAAAGCATGCCGATACCACAGAGAATACCAAGGAAGATGGCATTTAGAATTTGCAATTCCAGCTCAACTGCCGGAGTCGTCGCCATGAGTACGCTGGCGTAAAAACACATTCCACTCACGATAGCAATGAGCATTAATAGCCGCTTGCCAATACGTTTCATGTAATAGCCTGCGATTAACATCATCGGAATTTCCAGACCGGCAGCAATACCAATCATTTCTCCAGCCAGTTTATCGGTTAGATGCAGTTCATCAATAATAAATAGCGGCATATTTATCATGTAGAGATTATTCGCCGCCCACATCATTGAACACACCACAAAAAGTAGCCGCGTATCTCGCTTTCTATGGATGGAGGGTAAAATTTCTACGGGTTGGGTAACGACAGGAATATTTCTTTGTATTGATGGCAAAAACAACCAGACTATCAGCCCGCAAACAATAAATGCGATGGCAGCGGTGAGATACATCACTTTAAAACTAAATCCCATTGCCAGTTCATAAGCGAGCGGTGGCCCGATAACCCAGGCAAGCGAGATCTGAGCACGTAAAAATGTACTGAACATGACCGTCTCGCGACCTGTTCTGTCGGCGTGTTCACGGGCGAGGGCGAACATTTGCGGGTTTGCGGTGGAAGCAAAACTACTCAGAAGTACGCCCGTAGAGAGGAGAATGAAGTAGTTGCGATTCCACGCAAAAAGCGTGCAGGCCAGCACTCCAAATAAGCAACATAGCAGGATCAGTAATTTACGGTCGCCTTGTTTATCGGAGTGTCTTGCCAGAAATTGACTGACAAGAATTCCCATAATAGCGCTACCGGTGAAGAAAAAACCTACCATTATAGGACGGGCTTTCAGTTCATCTGCGAGGAATATACTTAGGGTAGGAGTCTGGAGAGCGCCCGCAATACCCGTCAGAAAGGCGACAAGTAAAAATGCCGCGGCAGTGAGATCAAGTATTTTTGATGGAGTGGTAGCCGTTTTTTGCATTCTTCTGAATCACCGGGCGACAAAATATAACTGAGTTACAAATAAGTACCAGTCGAATGAGTATTGTATTAAGAATTTTTGAGTATCGCTGATACAACCAGAAAGCAATGCTAGCGCAATATTATAGGGCCAGCAATTGAGATTATTAGCAAAAGCATGTTAAGAGTTAATCACCGAATATATATTAATTATACTAAGGCAATGAGCTATTTTTGATAGTAAAAATAAAACAAGTTGATTTGATATATTAAATGAACAAATTAATCTTGATGGCAGTCTGATTATTGGTGAAGTTTATAGGTCAGTTTTTTTCGCCAGCGGTTAAAGGAATAGAATCGTCGTATAAAAAAGGGTGTTCTGGAGCGTGTAAAACAACATCTTCACCTTAATGGCGATACAGTTGGCTGAGAGTCAGCTGGGGGGGCAAATCACCTGCAAATAAACACGGCGCATGCTGGCGCGAATATCGCGGATGCGTTCGAGGACAGAAGAACCGACAGGCGGATTCTTCAGTTGCTCATCGTCCATCACAAAACTTTTGATCAGGTATTCCTGAAGCCGATTGAATATTGAGCAGATAGAAAATATCTGGATTGACAGTATTACAAGGGATTGGAGAACGTCAGAAGAGGCAAATTGGCGGAAGATCACAGGAGTCGAACCTGCCCGGGACCGCTGGCGGCCCCAACTGGATTTGAAGTCCAGCCGCCTCACCGGAGACGACGATCTTCCGCGCCTCGATTGCTACATGGAGGCGGGGCGCATTATAGCTACTTCCTTGAGTTTCTACATCCCCCAGATCAGTTTTTTCCGCCTAATACACGCAGCGTATTATCACGAAAGCATTATAATTCATATAAAACCCATATTTTACAATGATATATGAGCGGAATTAACGCTACCACGATCACATAAAACAAGAATCATAAATTAATAACCAGATATCGGAATATTCGCTCTCACAGGGATGGTTTACAAAATGCGTTATCGGTCTCAGCACCCCTATAGCATCAAGGAAAAGCAGATGAAGAGTGAAGTGTTGTCCGTTAAAGAGAAAATTGGTTATGGCATGGGAGACGCCGCCAGCCACATTATTTTCGATAACGTAATGTTATATATGATGTTCTTTTATACCGATATTTTTGGCATTCCTGCCGGATTTGTCGGAACCATGTTTTTGGTCGCTCGTGCACTGGATGCGATTTCCGATCCTTGCATGGGGTTGTTGGCCGATCGAACGCGCTCTCGCTGGGGTAAATTTCGTCCGTAGGTACTGTTTGGCGCACTGCCATTTGGGATCGTCTGTGTACTGGCCTATAGCACGCCAGATCTCAGTATGAACGGAAAAATGATTTATGCAGCAATTACTTACACCCTACTTACCTTACTTTATACCATCGTTAATATCCCTTACTGCGCATTGGGTGGTGTAATCACCAATGACCCGACTCAGCGTATCTCGCTGCAATCCTGGCGTTTTGTGCTGGCGACCGCGGGAGGCATGCTCTCTACTGTGCTGATGATGCCGCTGGTTAATTTAATTGGTGGTGATAATAAACCACTCGGTTTCCAGGGCGGTATCGCGGTCCTTTCCGTGGTGGCATTTATGATGCTGGCATTTTGTTTCTTCACCACTAAAGAACGCGTTGAAGCACCACCTACAACGACGTCTATGCGGGAAGATTTACGTGATATCTGGCAAAACGACCAGTGGCGTATTGTCGGTTTCCTGACCATTTTCAATATTCTGGCGGTATGCGTACGCGGCGGGGCGATGATGTATTACGTCACATGGATTTTGGGTACGCCGGAAGTGTTTGTCGCTTTTCTTACCACTTATTGCGTGGGTAACCTGATTGGTTCCGCACTGGCGAAACCGCTGACCGACTGGAAATGTAAAGTCACTATCTTCTGGTGGACGAACGCCCTGCTGGCAGTGATTAGCCTCGCGATGTTCTTTGTTCCTATGCAGGCCAGCATCACTATGTTTGTCTTCATCTTCGTGATTGGTGTGTTGCATCAACTGGTGACACCTATCCAGTGGGTAATGATGTCCGATACCGTCGACTACGGCGAGTGGTGCAATGGTAAACGCCTGACCGGGATCAGTTTTGCTGGCACGCTGTTTGTGCTCAAACTGGGGTTGGCCTTCGGCGGCGCTCTTATCGGCTGGATGCTGGCTTATGGCGGATATGATGCGGCAGAAAAAGCGCAGAACAGCGCCACGATTAGCATCATTATCGCGCTATTCACGATTGTTCCGGCGATCTGTTATTTGCTGAGCGCGATTATCGCTAAACGCTACTACTCACTCACGACGCACAATCTGAAAACCGTTATGGAACAGCTGGCTCAGGGCAAACGCCGTTGCCAGCAACAATTCACCTCTCAAAAAGTGCAGAACTAAGGAACGGCAATGAAAATTAGCGACGGAAACTGGTTGATTCAACCTGGCCTCAATTTGATTCACCCGCTTCAGGTGTTCGAGGTTGAAGAGCAGGGTAATGAAATGGTGGTCTATGCTGCCCCTCGTGATGTGCGTGAACGTACCTGGCAGCTTGATACGCCTTTATTTACGCTGCGCTTTTTCTCCCCACAGGAAGGTATTGTCGGTGTACGGATTGAGCATTTTCAGGGGGCGCTGAATAACGGTCCTCATTACCCGCTCAATATTTTGCAGGACGTGAAGGTCACAATCGAAAACACAGAACGTTACGCTGAGTTTAAAAGTGGCAACTTAAGTGCGCGTGTCAGCAAAGGTGAGTTCTGGTCACTGGATTTTCTGCGTAACGGCGAACGTATTACCGGTAGTCAGGTGAAAAATAATGGCTACGTGCAGGACACGAATAATCAACGAAATTATATGTTTGAGCGGCTGGATCTTGGCGTTGGCGAAACAGTTTACGGTCTGGGAGAGCGCTTTACTGCGCTGGTGCGCAATGGCCAGACGGTAGAGACCTGGAACCGGGACGGCGGCACAAGTACTGAACAGGCGTATAAAAATATTCCGTTCTATATGACTAACCGTGGTTATGGGGTACTGGTCAATCATCCTCAATGCGTCTCTTTTGAAGTGGGATCGGAGAAAGTCTCCAAAGTGCAGTTCAGCGTTGAGAGTGAATATCTCGAATACTTTGTTATCGACGGCCCGACGCCAAAAGCGGTACTTGATCGTTATACCCGTTTTACTGGTCGTCCGGCGCTGCCGCCCGCGTGGTCCTTCGGCCTGTGGCTAACCACTTCATTTACCACCAACTACGACGAAGCGACGGTAAACAGCTTTATCGATGGTATGGCGGAACGCAATCTGCCACTGCATGTTTTCCACTTTGACTGTTTCTGGATGAAAGCCTTCCAGTGGTGCGATTTTGAGTGGGACCCGCTGACTTTCCCGGACCCGGAAGGGATGATCCGCCGCCTGAAAGCGAAAGGGCTAAAAATCTGCGTCTGGATTAACCCCTATATCGGGCAAAAATCCCCTGTCTTTAAAGAGTTACAAGAGAAAGGCTATTTACTCAAACACCCGGACGGTTCGTTATGGCAGTGGGATAAATGGCAGCCAGGTCTGGCGATTTATGACTTTACCAATCCGGATACCTGCAAATGGTACGCCGACAAACTGAAAGGTCTGGTCGCGATGGGCGTTGATTGCTTTAAGACCGACTTTGGCGAACGTATTCCAACCGATGTTCAATGGTTTGACGGTTCCGATCCGCAGAAAATGCATAACCATTATGCGTACATCTACAACGAACTGGTGTGGAACGTGCTCAAGGAAACCGTTGGCGAGGAAGAAGCCGTCTTGTTTGCTCGCTCTGCCTCCGTTGGTGCGCAGAAATTCCCGGTACACTGGGGTGGCGACTGTTACGCTAACTACGAATCAATGGCGGAAAGCCTGCGCGGTGGTTTGTCTATTGGCCTTTCAGGTTTTGGCTTCTGGAGCCACGATATCGGCGGCTTTGAGAATACCGCTCCGGCGCACGTTTACAAACGCTGGTGCGCGTTTGGTTTGCTCTCCAGCCATAGCCGTTTACATGGCAGCAAATCTTATCGTGTGCCGTGGGCCTACGATGATGAGTCCTGTGATGTGGTGCGCTTCTTCACGCAACTGAAATGCCGCATGATGCCGTATCTGTATCGTGAAGCTGCTCGTGCGAACGCGCGGGGTACGCCGATGATGCGGGCCATGATGATGGAGTTTCCGGACGATCCGGCTTGTGATTACCTTGACCGTCAATACATGTTAGGCGACAACGTGATGGTTGCGCCTGTGTTCACTGAAGCGGGCGATGTGCAGTTCTACTTGCCTGAAGGTCGCTGGACACACCTGTGGCACAACGATGAACTCGATGGTAGTCGCTGGCATAAACAGCAGCACAGCTTCCTGAGTCTGCCCGTTTATGTGCGTGATAACACCCTACTGGCGCTGGGCAACAACGAGCAACGTCCCGATTACGCGTGGCACGAAGGCACGGCATTCCAGCTCTTTAATCTACAAGACGGGCATGAAGCCATCTGTGAAGTGCCCGCTGCTGACGGTTCCGTTCTTTTCACCCTGAAAGCGGCGCGTACTGGCAACACGATTACTGTGACTGGTGCGGGCGAGGCGAAGAACTGGACACTGTGCTTGCGCAATATTGTGAAAGTAAATGGTCTGCAAGGTGGTTCGCAGGCTGAAAGTGAGCAGGGACTGGTGGTGACTCCTCAAGGGAATGCGCTGACAATTACGTTGTAATCTATTGAAGAATGCCGGATACGAATGGTTTTGTGTCGTATCCGGTAAATAATCTCACATCTGGTAATAAATATTTCTTCCATCGTATTTGCGAGCATGATCACGATTATTCATCACGAAAATGTGATCTGTGCCGAAAAATATCTATTAACCGCCCCGTTTTGTTTTATACATGTCCGGACTACGGACAGATTTTAGTATTGTTGTGAAATTATTCTGCTTTATATTTACCCTCAGAGATGGCAACTGAAGCTCTTCCACATGGGGCTTCTTAATCTGTGATAAGGGTAAAAAATGCAAATGATTACCTCGCGACAAAACAGATTATTACGATTCCTTTTACCACGAAGGGAATATACGACTATTGTTACGATTGCCGGCTATTTAAATGTTTCGGAAAAAACCATTCAACGTGATTTACGTTTACTTGAGCAATGGCTGGAACAATGGCGAATAACCGTTGAGAAGCGTGCTGGCGCAGGTGTGATGTTAGACTCGAAGAATATTACTGATTTGCTGCATCTTGATCATTTGTTGGGAGCAGAATGTGAAGAGATTGATGGTGTAATGAATAATGCCAGGCGCGTTAAAATAGCGTCGCAGTTATTAAGTGAAACACCGAATGAAACGTCGATCAGTAAATTGTCAGAGCGCTATTTTATCAGTGGAGCCTCTATTGTTAATGACCTGAGAGTGATTGAGTCCTGGCTTGCGCCGTTGGGGTTATCATTGATCCGCAGCCCAAGTGGTACGCATATTGAAGGTAGTGAAGGGCAAGTCCGACAGGCAATGGCATTACTGATTAACGGCATTATTAACCATAATGAGCCGCAAGGTGTCGTGTATTCACGTCTGGATCCCGGAAGTTATAAAGCATTAGTCCATTATTTTGGAGAAGAAGAGGTGTTATTTGTCCAGTCATTGTTACTGGATATGGAAAATGAATTAAGTTGGTCTTTGGGAGAGCCTTATTACGTTAACATTTTTACTCACATCCTTATTATGATGTATCGCAACACGCACGGGAATGCGTTATCCAGAGAAGAAGATCAAACCAGGCAATATGATGAAAATATCTTTAATGTTGCCAGTCAGATGATTCATAAGATAGAACAACGAATTGCACATACATTGCCCGATGATGAAGTCTGGTTTATTTATCAATATATCATTTCATCAGGTGTGGCGATTGATGGACAAAAAGATGTTAGCATTATTTCACATATGCAGGCCAGCAATGAAGCGCGTCTGATTACCTGGCGTTTAATTACGGTATTCAGTGACATCGTGGACTGCGATTTTAGTGAAGACAGCGCATTATATGATGGCTTGTTGGTTCATATTAAGCCGCTGATTAACCGACTAAATTATCGCATTCATATCCGTAATCCATTGCTGGAAGATATTAAAGCAGAATTAGCGGATGTCTGGCGGTTGACGCAATATGTGGTGAATCAGGTATTTAAAACCTGGGGTGAGAATGCAGTGAGCGAGGATGAAGTAGGTTACCTGACCGTTCATTTTCAGGCTGCGATGGAGCGGCAAATTGCCCGTAAACGTGTATTACTGGTCTGTTCAACCGGAATCGGAACTTCGCATCTACTGAAAAGCCGTATTCTGCGAGCATTTCCTGAATGGACGATTGTTGATGTTATTTCAGCAGCGAATTTATCACAGGTTTTGCCTGACAATATCGAACTGATTATTTCGACCATTAATTTGCCTACAGTCACTATGCCGGTCGCTTATGTTACCGCTTTTTTTAATGATGCCGATATTAAGCGAGTCACTGAAATGGTGATTACGGAAAAATTACATCATGCGACATCTCGGGTCGTTGAAATTTAATGTCAGAATTTTATGAGGTATGACGAATGGACATAACAAAAATCCTGAATACGAATCGCGTTATTTTAGATATGCAAGCGACGAATAAAGCGGAGGCGATTGAAGAATTAACTAATCTTCTCAAAAAAGATGGTGCGATCGATTGTCGGGAAACCTTTATTAAAGATGTCTGGCAGCGCGAAGCGGAAGGCTCGACTGGTTTTGAAAATCATATTGCGATCCCGCATGGTAAATCTTCTGCGGTAATTAATACCACGCTGGCTATCGGGCGTACCCGGCAGGATATTCCCTGGGAAACACTGGATGGCAGTAGCGTACGCTGTATTATTTTATTTGCGGTACGTCTTGAAGATCAAAATACCACTCATATCCGTTTACTTTCCCAGGTCGCGGGCGCGCTTGCAGATGATGACATCATAGCGCAATTGCTGGTTGAGACGAGCCCGCAAAAAATCATTGATCTCTTTAGTCAGTATGCACAATCCGATGTCTACTAAATAACAGGGAGTATATCATGAATATTGTCTGTGTTGCCGCCTGCACGGCGGGTATTGCTCACACCTATATTGCTCGTGAAAAGTTAATTAAAGGGGCAAAAGCACTGGGCCACACCATTAAAGTTGAAACCCAGGGAACCATTGGTACAGAAAACGAATTACAGGCGGCAGAGATCTCTGCTGCTGACGTCGTGATTCTTGCTGTGGATGTGAAAATAAAAGGAGAAGAACGTTTTACCAATAAACGCATTGTGCGAGTAAAGACAGAGATCGTCATTAAATCGCCCGTTCAATTTCTTGAAAAGGTCGAAAAATCACTGGGAAATAAATGATCCTTATACTGGAGGGATCTTAATATGAAAGAAAATAAAATTCCGGTTTCACAGGAAATTAAAAAACATTTATTAACCGGCATCTCGTGGATGATACCCCTTATTGTGGCCGCCGGGATATGTATTGCGTTGGGGCAAGTTCTTGGCGGTACAGATGTTGGTGAAAAAACAGGAACAATCCCGTGGATGCTTAATCAGATTGGCGGCTGGGGAATGGGGCTGATTGTGCCGCTGATTAGCGCGGCAATTGCCTATTCTATTGCCGATCGTCCCGGATTTGCCCCGGGCCTGATTGTCGGCTTTCTCTGTGGGCAAATCCATACCGGATTTATTGGCGGTATGTTGGGTGGTTTCCTGGTGGGCTACACCATTTTGCTACTTAAACGCTATATTCGCCTGCCGCAGTCGATGCAAGGACTCATGCCAATCATGGTGTTGCCGGTATTAAGCACCATTATCGGTGGGCTGTTAATGATGACGCTGATTGGTAAACCCATCGCCTGGTTACAAGAAGCACTGATTCATTTGCTCGAGTCGATGCAGGGCGGATCGCGCTTCCTGATGGGGGCCATACTTGGCGCGATGGCAACCTTCGATTTCGGTGGTCCGGTCAACAAAACCATGTCGCTGTTTTCCGATGGCTTGCTGGTCAGTGGCGTCTACGGACCAGAAGCCGTGAAATTTGTCGGCTCAATCATCCCTCCGTTTGGCATCACACTTTCGTTCTTACTGACACGCCATAAATACACCCGTGCGGAGCGCGAGGCGCTGAAAGCCGCGTTTCCGATGGGGATCTGCATGATCACTGAAGGAGTCATTCCGATCGCCGCGCGTGACCTGTTGCGAGTAGTGGGATCTTGTGTGGTGGCATCGGCGGTCGCGGGCGGCTTAATCATGGTGTGGGGCGTGGAGAGTCCGGTTCCACATGGCGGCATGTTTGTTGTGCCTCTGTTCACCCATCCTCTGCTGTTTTGCCTGGCGCTGGGTATAGGCACGGTGATTTGTGGCGTGATGCTTTCACTCTGGAAGAAACCGGTAACGGAACGCGACGAAGAGTTTGACGAACTGAGCGATCAAAAGCTGAAAGATGAAGAGATCACTTTCACCCTCGAATAACCGGAGGCCCTATGTTTGCCGATATGAAAAGTATGGTGATGAAAGCCTGGCATGAACATTACGCCTTGCTGGCGATCAACTATATGAATCTGGAAAGTGCTCGCGCAGCTATCCGCGTGGCGGAGAAGAATCGCGCTCCAATCATTCTCAATCTCTATCAGGGGCATCTGGCGCATTTTCCTGCACCCGTCGCGGCGGCAGTGGTTAAAACGCTCGCGGAATCTGCCTCAGTACCGGTCACTCTGGCGCTTGATCATGGCAAAAATCCGGACTGTATTCGTCAGGCGTTTCGTGCTGGTTTCAGCGGATTAATGATTGATGCTTCTGCTTTTCCCCTGGAGGAAAACGTGCGCCAGACCAAGGCGGTGGTGGAACTCGCCGCCAGCGCGCAGCTCTGCGTTGAAGGCGAACTGGGCCATCTGGCAGATGCGCCGCGTTACGACCAGGCCGCCAATGCAGACATGATGACGCAACCCACTGATGTGGAAGCGTTTATCGCGCAGACAGGCATTGATCTACTGGCCGTCTCGGTAGGCACGGCGCACGGCATGTACGCGCTTGGTGTTGTACCTGCTATTGATTTTCAGCGTCTGGCGGAGATTTTCCACTGCTCGAGCGTGCCTCTGGCATTACATGGTGGTAGCGGTACGCCGTTCGATCAGCTCCAGCTCTGTACGACTCTGGGGGTAGCAAAAATCAACGTGGGGGCGGCCATTTTTGAACGGGGGAAATCCGCGCTCCTGCATACCCTCTGTCACGATATATCCATTGAACTGGTGGACGCGCTGAAAGCTATGGAACTGGCCTTCGAAGAAGCGATTACACCGTATTTACAGGCGAGCGGCTCTATCGGCAAAGCCTGATTCATTTTCTGTCATGGCCTTTATGCCAGTGCAATAACGCACCGGCAGGGCGGACTACACGCTGAAACTGGAGATTTAACATGTTAGTTTCGATGAAAGAATTACTGCAACCTACCCGCCAGCACGGCTTTGCCATTGGCGCATTTAATGTGGCGGATAACTGTTTCCTTCGCGCAGTCGTGGATGAAGCAGAAGCGACAAATACTCCGGCGATTATTGCCATCCATCCCAGCGAACATGATTTTGTGGGCGATGCCTTTTTCGCTCACGTTCGCGAAATTACCCAGCGTAGTCCGGTCCCGTTTGTACTGCACCTCGATCATGGTGCCTCTGTAGAGCATGTTTTGCGTGCGATTCGCTGCGGATTTACCTCAGTAATGATCGACGGTTCGCTGCTGCCGTATGAAGAAAACGTGGCGCTGACCGCAGAAGTGGTTCGCCTCGCTCACGCGGTTGGAGTGTCGGTTGAGGGTGAACTGGGAACCATCGGACAAACAGGAACGTCGGTAGAAGGTGGTGTTTCACAAGTGACCTACACAGATCCGGCGCAGGCCGCCGATTTTATTGCTCGTACAGGTGCCGACACTCTGGCTGTGGCGATTGGTACAGCGCATGGCATCTATCCAAAAGGGATGCAGCCGAAGCTGCAAATGGACATTTTGCGCGACATTGCCGGACGTATTGATATTCCGCTGGTGCTACACGGTGGTTCGGCAAACCCGGACGCGGAGATTGCTGAATCAGTTACGCTCGGCGTCGGCAAAATCAATATCTCCAGCGATATGAAATACGCCTATTTCCAGAAAGTGCGTGAAATTCTCGCTAAAGAGAGCTGGTGGGACCCGAACGTCATCTATCCGGATGCGATTAACGCGGCGCGGGAAGTCATTCGCCACAAAATGAAACTGTTCGGTTCGCTCGGTAAAGCATCACTGTACTAAGCCAGAAGGGCGGGGTGACCCGCCTTTTACGCAACAAGGAACGAGATATGCACTATCTGGGGTTGGATATTGGTGGGACCAAAATCGCCGCCGTCGTCATGGATGCGCATGGCTGGGAGATTCGCCGTTACCGCTGCCCGACGCAAAAGTCGACATATCAACAATTTGTCTCATGCGTTGTGGCGTTTATCGAGCAGATTAGGCGGGACGTTCAACGACCGATGCTGACAGGGATCGCCTTACCCGGCAGTATCTCGCCACTCACTGGCCTGATTAAAAACGCGAATATTCAGGTGATTAACGGTCATGCGTTACAGGCTGATTTGCAGCAATTGCTTGGGCAACCGGTGGTGATAGCCAATGATGGTAACTGTTTCGCGCTATCAGAAGCTTGCGACGGTGCCGGGCAAGATTATGACGTGGTATTTGGTATTACGCTTGGTACGGGCTGCGGCGGTGGCATTGCCATCAAGCAACGACCGTTTATAGGGGCCTGGGGAAATGCTGCCGAATGCGGTCATATCACGTTGCCAGGCTATACGGAGCAGGAAGATGGTCCATCAGTCAGTTGCTATTGCGGCAAACACAACTGCGTGGAGTCGTTTGTTTCCGGCAGCGGTTTTAGTGAACGCTATCAACAGATGACTGGTAACTTGCTCACTCCTGCGGCGATTGTCACCCTGGCACAACGTGGTGATGCTTGTGCCATGCAGCAGGTGGCACGTTTTCGCCAACAGCTTGCCCGCACGCTGGCAACCATCGTTAACGTTGTTGACCCTGGCGTGATTGTGATCGGCGGCGGGCTTTCGAATGTGGAACTGCTTATCACCGCTCTGAACGCAGAAGTTGCTCCACTGGTTTTCACCGATCAATTCACCACTCCCATTGTAAAAGCACAGCACGGCGACAGTAGCGGAATGCGTGGCGCTGCCTGGCTTGCTATGCGCAACGGAGAAGCCAATGAAACGTTCACAAATTAATTATGTTATTGATAAAGCACATGCCATTGCGCAGACCTTCCGCGTTTGTTTGCCAGAGTTCGCCTATTTTACGGTGGATGACTGGCTGCAGCTGGAACGGGATAACTGGCAAGAAGTGGTCGACTTACAGCTCGGTTGGGATATCACCGATTTTGGTCGTGGTGATTTCAACCAAACGGGACTAACACTGCTAACGATGCGCAACGGCGCGCTGGGGTCGGCGGCATATCCAAAACCGTATGCTGAGAAAATGTTGCAGATCCAACAAGATCAGCAGACTCCCTGGCATTTTCACACCCACAAAATGGAAGATATCCTCAATCGGGGCGGTGGAGACTTATGCATGCAGTTGGCCTGGGCCAACGAAGCCAATCTCTGTGATGATCAACGAGTCATTACCGTGAGTGTTGATGGTCAGCGGCGTACCATGAAACCTGGTGAAACGCTGGTGCTAAAGCCGGGGCAGGGCATTTGCCTGCCGCCGCGTCTGTATCATCGCTTCTGGGCGGAAAAAGCGTTTGTTCTCGGCTGGGAAATTTCGATGGTAAATGATGACCAACACGATAACTATTTTCTTGAGCCGGGAGGACGTTTTCCGGCGATAGAAGAAGATGAACCGGTGAAATGGTTATTGTGCAGTGAGTATGGAATTTTGCGCTAATAACGGGGAACGCTAGCGCTGATATCCGCTAGCGTCCTTATTGTGCACAGAAAACCCCCAGCTAGGCTGGGGGTTCCGGAAAGCTTTCAGCTTTGAGCCAGTTATTAAAACCCCTTTTGATTTGTTAAAACACCTTGCGGTCTGGCAACTGCAAGTGTCAAACAAGAAATCAAAAGGGGGTCCCAATGGGGAACGAAAAGAGCTTA
>NZ_JBJQMA010000015.1:0-117955 GCF_046486065.1 Escherichia sp. WS547
CCCCCTCTTTGGTCTTGCGACGTTATGCGGTATTAGCTACCGTTTCCAGTAGTTATCCCCCTCCATCAGGCAGTTTCCCAGACATTACTCACCCGTCCGCCACTCGTCAGCAAATCAGCAAGCTGATTCCTGTTACCGTTCGACTTGCATGTGTTAGGCCTGCCGCCAGCGTTCAATCTGAGCCATGATCAAACTCTTCAATTTAAAAGTTTGATGCTCAAAGAATTAAACTTCGTAATGAATTACGTGTTCACTCTTGAGACTTGGTATTCATTTTTCGTCTTGCGACGTTAAGAATCCGTATCTTCGAGTGCCCACACAGATTGTCTGATAAATTTTTAAAGAGCAGTGCCGCTTCGCTTTTTCTCAGCGGCGCGGGGTGTGCATAATACGCCTTCCCGCTACAGAGTCAAGCATTTTTTTGCTTTTCTCTGTTGAGATTCTCAGGAGAACCCCGCTGACCCGGCGACGTGTTTGCCGTTGTTCCGTGTCAGTGGTGGCGCATTATAGGGAGTTATTCCGGCCTGACAAGCGAAAAATATAAAAACTTTATCGTTCGCTCATTTTTCAGGCAAAACATCTTAAATATAGTCTTTTCCGTCTAACTTATAGACAAAAACGAGCCCCGAAGGGCTCGTTTTATCATTTACTGGACGGCGACAATCCGGTCTTCATTAACTTCCAGGCGAATCACTTTACCCGGAACCAATTCACCAGACAGTATTTGCTGTGCCAGCGGGTTTTCAATCTGCTGCTGAATTGCACGTTTCAGAGGACGTGCGCCATAGACCGGATCGTAACCGTTCTCGCTCAGCAGTTTCAGCGCCTCGTCAGAAATGTGGATTTCATAACCACGTTCTTCCAGACGTTTATACAGACGTTTCAACTGAATCTGCGCAATCGACGCAATGTGCTGTTCACCCAGCGGATGGAAGACCACCACTTCATCGATACGGTTAATGAATTCCGGACGGAAGTTATGGCTAACCACACCGAGCACCAGCTCTTTCATGTGCGCATAATCCAGTTCACCGAAGCGTTCCTGAATCAGATCGGAACCGAGGTTAGAGGTCATAATGACGACCGTATTACGGAAGTCGACCGTTCTCCCCTGCCCGTCAGTCAGACGCCCATCATCCAGTACCTGCAACAGAATGTTGAAGACATCCGGATGCGCTTTTTCCACTTCATCCAGCAGGATAACGGAATACGGACGACGACGCACAGCTTCGGTCAGGTAGCCACCTTCTTCATAACCAACATATCCCGGAGGCGCACCAACCAGACGAGACACCGAATGTTTCTCCATAAACTCGGACATATCGATACGGACCATCGCCTCGTCGCTATCAAACATAAAGTTCGCCAGCGCCTTACAAAGCTCAGTTTTCCCCACACCCGTTGGGCCGAGGAACAGGAATGAACCAATCGGGCGATTTGGATCCGCCAGCCCCGCACGGCTACGACGAATAGCGTTAGATACCGCATCAACCGCTTCGTTCTGACCAATAACGCGATGGTGCAGCTCTTGCTCCATACGCAGCAGTTTTTCGCGCTCGCTTTCCATCATGCGAGAAACCGGAATCCCCGTCCAACGCGCCAGCACTTCAGCAATTTCGGCGTCGGTCACTTTATTACGCAACAGACGCATAGTTTTGCCTTCGAGCTGCGTTGCGGCTTCCAGTTGCTTTTCCAGTTCCGGGATTTTGCCGTATTGCAGTTCAGACATCCGCGCCAGGTCACCCACACGGCGAGCCTGTTCAATAGCGATTTTCGCCTGTTCCAGTTCCGCTTTAATGGTCTGTGTACCAGAAAGCGATGCTTTCTCTGCTTTCCACTCTTCTTCTAACTCGGAGTACTGACGTTCTTTGTCGCTCAGTTCTTCGTTGAGCATATCCAGGCGTTTTTTACTGGCTTCATCAGACTCTTTCATTAACGCCTGTTGTTCCAGTTTGAGCTGGATAATACGACGATCGAGTCGGTCGAGTTCTTCTGGTTTTGAGTCAATCTGCATACGAATGCTGGATGCTGCTTCATCGATCAGGTCGATGGCTTTATCCGGCAGCTGACGGTCAGCAATGTAGCGATGAGACAACGTCGCCGCTGCAACAATTGCCGGGTCAGTAATTTGCACATGGTGGTGCAGTTCGTAACGTTCTTTTAAGCCACGCAGAATAGCAATGGTGTCTTCAACAGAAGGCTCGGCAACAAACACTTTCTGGAAACGACGTTCCAGCGCAGCATCTTTTTCGATGTACTGGCGATATTCGTCAAGCGTCGTGGCACCTACGCAGTGCAATTCACCACGCGCCAGCGCCGGTTTCAGCATGTTTCCGGCGTCCATTGCGCCATCGGCTTTACCCGCGCCGACCATGGTATGTAATTCGTCGATAAACAGGATGACGTTGCCTTCCTGTTTGGCAAGATCGTTAAGCACGCCTTTTAAACGTTCTTCAAACTCACCGCGATATTTCGCCCCAGCCACCAGCGCGCCCATATCCAGCGCCAGTACGCGGCGGCCTTTCAACCCTTCCGGCACTTCGCCGTTGATAATACGCTGCGCCAGACCTTCAACGATGGCAGTTTTACCGACGCCGGGTTCACCAATCAGTACTGGGTTATTTTTAGTACGACGTTGCAGCACCTGAATGGTACGGCGAATTTCTTCATCACGACCAATCACCGGATCGAGTTTGCCCTGTTCGGCTCGTTCGGTAAGGTCGATGGTATATTTTTTCAAAGCCTGACGTTGGTCTTCAGCACCTTGATCGTTCACGCTTTCACCTCCACGCATTTGTTCAATCGCTTGAGTAATGTTGGCGGTGGTCGCCCCTGCTGCTTTCAGGATGTCGGCCAGCGTGCCGCGAGACTCAAGTGCCGCCAGAACGAACAGTTCTGACGAGATAAAGTTATCACCACGTTTTTGCGCCAGCTTGTCGCAAAGATTAAGAACGCGCACCAGATCCTGTGATGGCTGGACATCACCACCAGTACCTTCAACCTGCGGTAAACGATTTAATGCCTGATTGATATCTGTGCGCAACTGGCCAGCATTTATGCCAGCGGATGTTAATAAAGGACTAACCGAACCCCCTTCCTGATTCAGCAGGGCGCTCATTAAATGAAGTGGTTCGATAAATTGGTTGTCGTGCCCGAGTGCAAGTGATTGGGCATCGGCAAGAGCAAGCTGGAATTTATTAGTAAGACGATCCAGACGCATAACTCCTCCCATAACGGATCAAAGTTGCTACTGGAGATTAAATGAGGTCATCCCTCAATTATTCAAGGTTATTGACCAGATTAATGTGAAAAGAAAATCACGCGTACCGGATCGTCTTGATTCTTTAGGTTATATCAGCCAAATGAAACTTGCCATACGACCAGTGGTCTTGTCGCGACGATAAGAGAAGAAAGTCTCATTTTCCGTATATGTACAACGGTTGCCGCCGAAAATTTGTTCGACACCGACGTTCGCCAGACGCTGCCGGGCAAGGAGATAAATATCCGCCAGATACTTATCACCATGCTGAATGAAAGCTGTACTCGCTTTGGCGTCTACTGCCATAAACGCCTCGCGAACCTCCGCCCCCACTTCAAACGCGCGTGGACCAATTGCCGGCCCTAACCAGGCGAGAATATTTTCCGGATTATCAGCAAAACAGGAAACCGTCTCTTCCAGCACGCCTGCGCACAGTCCACGCCAGCCAGCATGAGCGGCGGCGACTTCCGTTCCCGCTCGATTGCAAAACAGCACGGGGAGGCAGTCGGCAGTCATCACTGCGCAAACCGTGCCCGGCGTGTTGCTATAAGAGGCATCTGCTCGTTTTGAGGCATAAGGTTCGCCAGTAAGCTTAAGCACATCTTTGCCGTGTACCTGCTCAAGCCAGACCGGTTTTGAAGGCAAATGGCCCGCAGCAAAAAGTCGCTTGCGATTCTCCTCAACGTGATCCGGGTTATCGCCACAATGGGCACCGAGGTTGAGCGAGTCATACGGGGGCAAGCTCACGCCGCCGATACGAGTGGAGCTACAGGCCGCAACACCTTTTGGCAGCGGCCACTGCGGGACAATCAGCTTACTCATAACCAGTCCACTTCATCCTTATGCTCTTCGAAATCGGCGCGCATCACCTCAATCAGCTCCACCATATCTTGTGGAATAGGCGCATGCCATTCCATTTCGATGCCGGAGATCGGGTGATAAAGACGCAGCATGGTTGCATGAAGCGCCTGGCGGTCAAACTTACGCAGCGTGGAGATAAACGCTTCCGAAGCACCTTTTGGCGGACGCGGACGGCCACCATAAACCGGATCGCCCACCAGCGGATGAGTGATATGGGCCATATGCACGCGGATCTGGTGCGTACGTCCGGTTTCCAGACGCAACCGCAGACGCGTGTGCACACGGAAGTGTTCCATGATGCGATAGTGAGTGACCGCCGGTTTACCCATCGGATGCACCGCCATGTGAGTACGTTTGGTCGGGTGGCGGCTGATTGGTTCATCTACTGTACCGCCAGCGGTCATATGACCAATTGCCACCGCTTCATACTCACGAGTAATTTCACGCCGTTGCAAAGATTCGACTAAACGCGTCTGAGCCGGAACGGTTTTTGCCACAACCATCAGGCCGGTGGTGTCTTTATCCAGACGATGGACGATGCCCGCACGCGGTACATCGGCAATGGGCGGATAGTAATGAAGCAACGCATTCAATACCGTACCATCCGGGTTACCCGCGCCAGGATGTACCACCAGGTCGCGTGGTTTATTAATGACGATGATATCTTCATCTTCATAGACGATATCCAGCGGGATATCCTGCGGTTCAAAACGCGCTTCTTCTTCAATCTCAGCGTTGATGGCCACCTGCTCGCCACCCAATACTTTTTCTTTCGGCTTATCACAAACTTTGCCGTTAACCAGCACGCGCTGGTCGAGGATCCATTCTTTTATTCGCGAACGTGAATAATCCGGGAACATTTCGGCCAAAGCCTGATCTAAGCGTTGACCGAGTTGGTTTTCGGACACCGTTGCAGTGAGCTGTACTCGTTGTGCCATATATACTGCTTCTTCGTTTATCGTTGGGGTTTTACGGCTTTGCCGTTTAATATAGTGTGCTATTGTAGCTGGTCTTAACCGGGAGCAGGAACAGAGAATCTCCCGTATTACATTTTGAGGAAAGTCAAAACGTCATGACGCGCATGAAATATCTGGTGGCAGCCGCCACACTAAGCCTGTTTTTGGCGGGTTGCTCGGGGTCAAAGGAAGAAGTACCTGATAATCCGCCAAATGAAATTTACGCGACTGCACAACAAAAGCTGCAGGACGGTAACTGGAGACAGGCAATAACGCAACTGGAAGCGTTAGATAATCGCTATCCGTTTGGTCCATATTCGCAGCAGGTGCAGCTGGATCTCATCTACGCCTACTATAAAAACGCCGATTTGCCGTTAGCGCAGGCTGCCATCGATCGTTTTATTCGCCTTAACCCGACCCATCCGAATATCGATTATGTCATGTACATGCGTGGCCTGACCAATATGGCGCTGGATGACAGTGCGCTGCAAGGGTTCTTTGGCGTTGACCGTAGCGATCGCGATCCTCAACATGCTCG
This sequence comes from Escherichia sp. WS547, assembly GCF_046486065.1. Taxonomy (NCBI): domain Bacteria; kingdom Pseudomonadati; phylum Pseudomonadota; class Gammaproteobacteria; order Enterobacterales; family Enterobacteriaceae; genus Escherichia; species Escherichia sp. WS547. The sequence goes on from NZ_JBJQMA010000015.1 coordinate 5,615, forward strand.
AGCTGCGTTTAGTGACTTTTCCAAACTGGTGCGCGGCTATCCGAACAGTCAGTACACCACCGATGCCACCAAACGTCTGGTATTCCTGAAAGATCGTCTGGCGAAATATGAATACTCCGTGGCCAAGTACTATACAGAACGTGGCGCATGGGTTGCCGTCGTTAACCGCGTAGAAGGCATGTTGCGCGACTACCCGGATACCCAGGCTACGCGTGATGCGCTGCCGCTAATGGAAAATGCATACCGTCAGATGCAGATGAATGCGCAAGCTGAAAAAGTAGCGAAAATCATCGCCGCAAACAGCAGCAATACATAACAGAAATCTGAAACACAAAACGGCAGCCCTTGAGCTGCCGTTTTTTTATTCTGTTAGTTGTGAAACTGAAGCGATTTAGTCACTATCGATCTCATCAAATATGGCTCGCTTTGAGATATTCCTCAAGTAAAAAAACACCTCTTCCTGCGATTTCTCACAAAAAAACTTCGTTGACAAAAAGTGACAAAATTATGAGATTTCCATCACACATTTTGACATCAGGAACGGTATGCTGAATTCACCAAGACGGGAAGACAAGAGGTAAAATTTATGACAATGAACATTACCAGCAAACAAATGGAAATTACTCCGGCCATCCGCCAACATGTCGCAGACCGTCTCGCCAAACTGGAAAAATGGCAAACACATCTGATTAATCCACATATCATTCTGTCCAAAGAGCCACAAGGGTTTGTTGCTGACGCCACAATCAATACACCTAACGGCGTTCTGGTTGCCAGTGGTAAACATGAAGATATGTACACCGCAATTAACGAATTGATCAACAAGCTGGAACGGCAGCTCAATAAACTGCAGCACAAAGGCGAAGCACGTCGTGCCGCAACATCGGTGAAAGACGCCAACTTCGTCGAAGAAGTTGAAGAAGAGTAGTCCTTTATATTGAGTGTATCGCCAACGCGCCTTCGGGCGCGTTTTTTGTTGACAGCGTGAAAACAGTACGGGTACTGTACTGAAGTCACTTAAGGAAACAAACATGAAACACACACCGTTTTTCTTCGCATTCTTTTTTACCTTCCCCTGAATGGGAGGCGTTTCGTCGTGTGAAACAGAATGCGAAGACGAACAATAAGGCCTCCCAAATCGGGGGGCCTTTTTTATTGATAACAAAAAGGCAACACTATGACATCGGAAAATCCATTACTGGCGCTGCGAGAGAAAATCAGCGCGCTGGATGAAAAATTATTAGCATTACTGGCAGAGCGGCGCGAACTGGCCGTCGAGGTGGGAAAAGCCAAACTGCTCTCGCATCGCCAGGTACGTGATATTGATCGTGAACGCGATTTACTGGAAAGATTAATTACGCTCGGTAAAGCGCACCATCTGGACGCCCATTACATTACTCGCCTGTTCCAGCTCATCATTGAAGATTCCGTATTAACTCAGCAGGCTTTGCTCCAGCAACATCTCAATAAAATTAATCCGCACTCAGCACGCATCGCTTTTCTCGGCCCCAAAGGTTCTTATTCCCATCTTGCGGCGCGCCAGTATGCTGCCCGTCACTTTGAGCAATTCATTGAAAGTGGCTGCGCCAAATTTGCCGATATTTTTAATCAGGTGGAAACCGGCCAGGCCGACTATGCCGTCGTACCGATTGAAAATACCAGCTCCGGTGCCATAAATGACGTTTACGATCTGCTGCAACATACCAGTTTGTCGATTGTTGGCGAGATGACGTTAACTATCGACCATTGTTTGTTGGTCTCCGGCACTACTGATTTATCCACCATCAATACGGTCTACAGCCATCCGCAGCCATTCCAGCAATGCAGCAAATTCCTTAATCGTTATCCGCACTGGAAGATTGAATATACCGAAAGTACGTCTGCGGCAATGGAAAAGGTTGCACAGGCAAAATCACCGCATGTTGCTGCGTTGGGAAGCGAAGCTGGCGGCACTTTGTACGGTTTGCAGGTACTGGAGCGTATTGAAGCGAATCAGCGACAAAACTTCACCCGATTTGTGGTGTTGGCACGTAAAGCCATTAACGTGTCTGACCAGGTTCCAGCGAAAACGACGTTGTTAATGGCGACCGGGCAACAAGCTGGTGCGCTGGTTGAAGCGTTGCTGGTACTGCGCAACCACAATCTGATTATGACCCGTCTGGAGTCACGCCCGATTCACGGTAATCCATGGGAAGAGATGTTTTATCTGGATATTCAGGCCAATCTTGAATCAGCGGAAATGCAAAAAGCATTGAAAGAGTTAGGGGACATCACCCGTTCGATGAAGGTATTGGGCTGTTACCCAAGTGAGAACGTAGTGCCTGTTGATCCAACCTGATGAAAAGGTGCCGGATGATGTGAATCACCCGGCACTGGATTATTAGTGGCGGTTGTCATTCGCCTGACGCAATAACACGCGGCTTTCACTCTGAAAACGCTGTGCGTAATCGCCGAACCAGTGCTCCACCTTGCGGAAACTGTCAATAAACGCCTGCTTATCGCCCTGCTCCAGCAACTCAATCGCCTCGCCGAAACGCTTATAGTAACGTTTGATTAACGCCAGATTACGCTCTGACGACATAATAATGTCGGCATAAAGCTGCGGATCCTGAGCAAACAGTCGCCCAACCATCGCCAGTTCAAGGCGGTAAATCGGCGAAGAGAGCGCCAGAAGTTGCTCAAGCTGAACATTTTCTTCTGCCAGGTGCAGCCCATAAGCAAAAGTAGCAAAGTGGCGCAGAGCCTGAATAAACGCCATATTCTGATCGTGCTCGACAGCGCTAATACGATGCAGCCGAGCGCCCCAGACCTGAATTTGCTCCAGAAACCATTGGTATGCTTCCGGCTTACGTCCATCACACCAGACCACAACTTGCTTTGCCAGGCTACCGCTGTCCGGACCGAACATCGGGTGTAGCCCCAGCACCGGACCATCATGCGCCGCCAGCATGGCCTGTAATGGCCCATTTTTCACTGATGCCAGATCGACCAGAATACAATCTTTCGGTAAAGGCGGTAATTTGCCGATAACTTGCTCAGTAACGTGGATTGGCACACTAACAATCACCATTCCGGCATCGGCAACAATATCAGCCGCTCGATCCCAGTCATGTTGCTCCAGAATCCGCACCTGATAACCCGATAGTGTCAGCATCTTCTCGAACAGGCGTCCCATCTGACCGCCACCGCCGACGATAACCACCGGACGCAGTGACGGACAAAGTGTTTTAAATCCTTTGTCATTTTCACTGGAGTAAGATTCACGCATCACCCGACGCAAAACATCCTCAATCAGATCTGGCGGTACACCCAGAGCTTCCGCCTCTGCACGACGCGAGGCCAACATAGATGCCTCGCGCTCCGGCACATAAATAGGCAGTCCAAAGCGGCTTTTCACCTCGCCCACTTCAGCAACCAGTTCCAGACGCTTCGCTAATAAATTCAGCAGCGCTTTATCGACTTCATCAATTTGATCGCGTAATGCGGTCAACTCAGCAACCATAATAAACCTCTTAAGCCACGCGAGCCGTCAGCTGCCCGTTCAGATCCTGATGAATTTCACGCAGCAAGGCATCGGTCATTTCCCAACTAATGCAGGCATCGGTTACGGATACACCGTATTTCATTTCACTGCGCGGTTGCTCGGAAGACTGATTGCCCTCGTGGATATTACTTTCGATCATCAGACCAATAATTGAGCGATTGCCATCTTTGATTTGAGCAACCACGGATTCTGCCACCGCAGGCTGACGGCGATAATCTTTATTGGAATTACCGTGGCTGCAATCTACCATCAGAGACGGGCGCAGTCCCGCCTGTTCCATCTCTTTTTCACATTGCGCAACATCCGCAGGGCTATAGTTCGGCGCTTTACCACCGCGCAGGATCACATGCCCGTCCGGATTCCCCTGAGTTTGTAGCAACGCCACCTGCCCTGCCTGGTTAATGCCAACAAAACGGTGCGGCTGGGCGGCGGCGCGCATAGCGTTAATTGCTGTTGCCAGACTGCCGTCGGTGCCGTTTTTAAAACCAACCGGCATGGAAAGCCCGGAGGCCATTTCACGGTGAGTTTGCGATTCCGTTGTACGAGCACCAATTGCTGACCAGCTAAACAGATCGCCCAGGTATTGCGGGCTATTTGGATCTAACGCTTCCGTCGCCAGTGGCAGTCCCATATTCACCAGCTCAAGCAGCAATTTACGCGCGATCTGCAGCCCGGCTTCTACATCAAAAGAGCCATCCATATGGGGATCGTTAATCAACCCTTTCCAACCGACAGTGGTACGGGGTTTTTCAAAATAGACGCGCATTACCAGATAGAGGCTATCGCTGACCTCTGCGGCAAGGGCTTTAAATCGACGAGCATATTCCAGAGCAGTTTCCGGATCATGAATGGAACAAGGACCACATACTACCAACAGACGAGGATCGCGCCCGGCGATAATATCTGAAATGGTTTTACGCGAGTCAGCAATCTGGGCTTCTTGTTGCAGGCTTAATGGAAAAGCGGCCTTCAGTTGTTCCGGAGTCATTAAAACCTGTTCGTCGGTAATATGTACGTTATTCAGCGCGTCTTTTTGCATGATGGCGATCCTGTTTATGCTCGTTTGCGATAGTTGATCCTCAGCGAGGATGACGTAACGATAACACATAAAGTAAAGTTTTCAATCCATATTTCGTACATTTTTATTTACACAAGCAATTTATTCGCGCTTTTGACGCTTATTTTCGTACAAATAAATTTACACCTCCTTTAAAAACAATCCGCTATGCTTTGAAAAAGGAGAAAGAAATGATGAAAAAGTTTATTGCCCCCTTGTTGGCTTTACTGGTTAGCGGATGTCAGATTGATCCTTATACTCACGCGCCAACCTTGACCAGCACCGACTGGTATGATGTCGGTATGGAAGATGCGATATCGGGCAGCACCATAAAAGATGACGATGCATTTAGCGATTCACAGGCGGATCGCGGTCTATACCTTAAAGGATATGCCGAAGGACAAAAGAAAACTTGTCAGACCGATTTTACTTATGCCCGAGGACTTTCCGGTAAAAGCTTTCCTGCCAGCTGCAACAATGTTGAAAATGCCAGCCAACTGCATGAAGTATGGCAAAAAGGGGCTGATGAAAATGCCAGCACAATACGATTAAATTAATTAAACCCCCGCAAATAAATTAAGCATGAGATTTTGCTCATTGTGTTTTATTTCTCACATTGATGACGACCGCATGAAAGAATGATATTTTAATGAGCATTCTGAAAAAATATCGATGCATTTCGAGCGAAGATGGTGAGGATCCCTGAATGCGTTTTTCTCACCGACTGTTCTTACTGCTGATTCTCCTGCTGACGGGAGCACCAATACTCGCTCAGGAACCTTCTGACGTTGCGAAAAACGTGCGTATGATGGTTTCCGGTATTGTCAGTTACACCCGCTGGCCTGCGCTATCAGGGCCACCAAAGTTATGTATCTTTTCATCTTCACGTTTTAGTACCGCCCTACAAGAGAATGCCGCGACATCTTTGCCTTATCTGCCTGTCATCATTCACACTCAACAAGAGGCGATGATTTCAGGCTGCAATGGTTTTTATTTTGGCAACGAGTCACCGACATTCCAGATGGAATTAACCGAACAATATCCGTCAAGGGCGTTATTATTAATTGCCGAACAAAATACCGAGTGCATTATTGGTAGCGCCTTTTGTCTGATCATCCACAATAATGACGTCAGATTTGCCGTAAACCTGGATGCCTTATCGCGTAGCGGAGTAAAGGTCAACCCGGATGTCTTAATGCTCGCACGGAAGAAAAATGATGGATAACGATAATTCTCTTAATAAGCGCCCCACGTTTAAAAGAGCATTACGCAACATCAGTATGACCAGCATATTTATCACTATGATGCTGATCTGGTTGCTGCTTTCCGTGACCTCGGTGCTGACCCTGAAACAGTACGCGCAAAAAAACCTGGCACTGACAGCAGCAACAATGACTTACAGTCTGGAAGCAGCGGTCGTTTTTGCCGATGGCTCTGCAGCAACTGAAACACTGGCAGCGCTGGGGCAGCAAGGCCAATTTTCAACTGCAGAAGTGCGTGATAAGCAGCAAAATATTCTGGCATCCTGGCATTACACCCGTAAGGATCCAGGCGATACTTTCAGTAATTTCATAAGCCACTGGCTCTTCCCTGCCCCCATCGTTCAGCCGATTCGTCACAATGGTGAAACCATTGGCGAAGTTCGCTTAACCGCTCGCGACAGTTCAATCAGCCATTTCATCTGGTTTTCGCTCGCTGTCCTGACCGCCTGCATTCTGCTGGCATCAGGCATCGCAATTACCCTCACCCGCCATTTGCACAATGGTCTGGTTGAAGCGTTAAAAAACATCACCGATGTCGTACATGATGTGCGTTCCAACCGCAATTTTTCCCGACGAGTTTCGGAAGAACGTATCGCAGAGTTTCACCGCTTCGCTCTCGACTTCAACAGTCTGCTGGATGAAATGGAAGAGTGGCAGCTTCGTTTACAGGCCAAAAATGCGCAGCTTCTACGTACCGCACTACATGACCCATTAACCGGGCTGGCTAACCGCGCAGCGTTTCGTAGCGGTATCAACACGTTGATGAACAGTTCCGATGCCCGAAAAACGTCGGCGTTACTATTTCTTGATGGCGATAATTTCAAATATATCAATGATACCTGGGGTCATGCGACGGGCGATAGAGTCTTGATTGAAATCGCAAAACGGTTAGCTGAATTTGGCGGGCTGCAACATAAAGCATACCGCCTGGGCGGCGATGAATTCGCGATGGTGCTCTATGATGTACAGTCGGAATCTGAAGTGCAGCAGATATGCTCAGCACTGACACAAATCTTTAATCGCCCGTTTGATCTTCATAATGGCCATCAGACCACCATGACATTAAGCATTGGTTACGCAATGACCATTGCGCACGCTTCTGCGGAAAAATTACAAGAGCTGGCCGATCACAATATGTATCAGGCCAAACACCAGCGTGCCGAAAAGCTGGTGAGATAACAAGGATATATCGATATGATAAAGCACCTGGTAGCACCCCTGATTTTCACCTCGCTAGTACTGACTGGCTGCCAGTCCCCTCAGGGAAAGTTTACTCCTGAGCAAGTCGTCGCTATGCAATCTTATGGATTTACTGAATCCGCCGGCGACTGGTCGCTGGGCTTATCAGATGCCATTCTGTTCGCAAAAAATGACTACAAATTGCTCCCGGAAAGCCAGCAACAGATCCAAACCATGGCAGCCAAATTGGCCTCGACAGGGCTAACACATGCCCGTATGGATGGACACACCGATAACTATGGTGAAGACAGTTACAACGAAGGCTTATCATTGAAACGGGCGAATGTCGTGGCCGATGCATGGGCTATGGGTGGAAAAATTCCACGCAGCAATCTCACCACACAGGGTTTAGGAAAAAAATATCCCATAGCCAGTAACAAGACCGCCCAGGGGCGCGCCGAGAACCGCCGCGTCGCAGTGGTGATTACAACCCCTTAAAACACGAGCAAACAGACAAAAAAAGGGCCAGCCAATTGGCCAGCCCTTCTTAACAGGATGTCGCTTAAGCGAAATCTTAGTTAAGACGCTCTTTGATACGAGCAGCCTTACCAGTACGCTCACGCAGGTAGTACAGTTTAGCTTTACGAACAGCACCACGACGTTTGACAGAAATGCTGTCAACTACCGGAGAGTGAGTCTGGAAGACACGCTCAACGCCTTCGCCGTTGGAAATTTTACGAACAGTGAATGCAGAGTGCAGACCGCGGTTACGAATAGCGATAACCACGCCCTCGAATGCCTGCAGACGTTTTTTGGAACCTTCAACAACCCATACTTTCACTTCCACGGTATCACCCGGACGGAAGGAAGGTACGTCCTGCTTCATCTGCTCTTGTTCAAGTTGCTTAATAATGTTGCTCATAATTTAATCTCTTATCCTGGGTAAACTGATATCTCGGGGGCTTACGCCATCCCATCATGTTTATGTTGCTGTTGTGCGTGTTCCGTTTTGAACTCCGCCAGCAACCTTGCTTGCTCTTCAGTCAGAGCCAGGTTTTCCAGAAGTTCAGGTCTTCTAAGCCAGGTACGGCCCAGCGACTGTTTCAAACGCCAGCGACGTATCTCGGCATGGTTGCCCGACAGTAACACTGACGGAACTTCCATCCCTTCTAACACCTCAGGCCGCGTATAGTGCGGGCAATCCAGCAATCCTTCAGCAAAGGAATCTTCCGTTGCCGAGGCTTCATGTCCCAGTACTCCCGGAATAAACCGGGAAACGGAGTCAATCAGCGTCATTGCTGGTAACTCACCACCACTGAGAACGTAATCGCCGATTGACCATTCTTCGTCAATTTCGGTTTGGATCACGCGCTCATCTATACCTTCGTAGCGACCGCACACCAGAATCAATTTTTGATTCGTTGCCAGTTCGCTGACGCCCGCTTGATCAAGCTTGCGTCCCTGTGGTGACAGATAAATCACCTTTGCGCCTTCACCCGCCGCGGCTTTTGCTGCATGAATGGCGTCCCGCAAAGGTTGCACCATCATTAACATCCCCGGTCCGCCGCCGTAAGGACGATCGTCCACGGTACGGTGCCGGTCATGCGTGAAGTCGCGAGGACTCCAGCTCTGGATGCTCAGCAGGCCATTTTTAACTGCCCGGCCAGTTACCCCGTAATCGGTAATTGCGCGGAACATTTCAGGAAACAGGCTAATTATGCCAATCCACATAGCGCCGTCTTTTACCGTTTATCCGGTGGTTTAAAAACCAGGATCCCAATCTACTTCGATTGAACGAGTAGTGAGATCGACTTTCTTGATAACCTGCCCATCGAGGAACGGTACGAGACGTTCCTTGATACCAAACGCATCTTTCAGGTTTGCCTTAATGACGAGAACATCATTAGATCCGGTTTCCATCATATCGACGACTTTACCGAGATCGTAGCCTTCAGTGGTTACTACCTGGCAGCCCATCAGGTCTTTCCAGTAGTAGTCACCCTCTTCAAGCTGAGGCAGCTGCGATGAATCCACGACAATTTCACAATTCGTCAGTAGGTTCGCCGCATCACGATCGTCAACGCCTTTCAGCTTGATGATCATGTCCTGATTGTGGTGCTTCCAGCTTTCCAGCTGGACTTGCTGCCACTGACCCGCCTTCTGGATAAACCAGGGCTGATAGTCAAAAATGCTTTCGGCGTCTTCGGTGGAAGAAAACACTCTGAGCCACCCACGAATACCGTAAGACGAACCCATTTTTCCCAAAACGATGGGATCAACAGGTGCTTGCGCGGTGAGTTGTTTGCTCATCATGACCACCGTGACAGATTAAGCTGCTTTGTTTACTTCTTTGATCAGCGCAGCAACGCGATCAGAAATAGTTGCGCCCTGGCCAACCCAGTGAGCGATGCGATCCAGATCCAGGCGAGTGCCTTCTTCTTTTTCGCTAGCGATTGGGTTGAAGAAACCAACGCGCTCGATGAAGCGACCGTTGCGTGCATTACGGCTGTCAGCGACAACAACCTGGTAGAACGGACGCTTTTTAGCGCCGTGACGTGCTAAACGAATAGTTACCATAACATCCTCTTGTGTGAATAAAACAACCGGACCCCATCGAGGAACGGAGTCCGGTGTCATATTAAAAGCCCGAAAATTTTACTCATTTTTGCGGAAATTGCAATCAACAGTTGCTAACTCTGCTGTAAAAGGCCGTCGGCGGTGCAGCCAGTTTGGTGCCGGAGTGCGCGCAGTCACCGGAGCGTACACGCAGTACGTGAGGATGACGAGCACACCCCGGTGCCAAAATGGCAAACAAGCCAGGCCGATTAGCGACCAGGAAATCCCGGCGGCATCATCCCTTTCATGCTTCTCATCATCTTCGCCATTCCGCCCTTCTTCATTTTCTTCATCATGCGCTGCATGTCGTCGAACTGCTTCAGAAGGCGGTTAACGTCCTGTACCTGCATCCCGCAACCGGCGGCGATACGACGCTTACGTGAACCTTTGATGATTTCTGGCTTAGCGCGCTCTTTCATCGTCATTGAGTTGATGATGGCTTCCATACGCACCAGCACTTTATCGTCCATCTGCGACTTGACGTTATCCGGGATCTGCCCCATGCCCGGCAGTTTGCCCATCAAGCTGGCCATGCCGCCCATATTTTTCATCTGCCGCAGCTGCTCAAGGAAGTCGTTGAGATCGAAGCCGTCGCCTTTTTTCAGCTTGCTGGCTAATTTCTCTGCCTGCGCGCGGTCAACTTTGCTTTCGATATCTTCGATCAGCGACAGTACGTCGCCCATGCCGAGAATACGCGACGCGATGCGGTCCGGATGGAACGGCTCCAGCGCCTCAGTTTTCTCGCCAACACCGAGGAACTTGATCGGTTTGCCAGTGATGTGACGAATAGAGAGCGCCGCACCGCCGCGGGCATCGCCGTCCACTTTGGTCAACACTACGCCGGTAAGCGGTAACGCTTCATTAAATGCTTTTGCCGTATTGGCCGCATCCTGACCGGTCATGGCGTCAACCACAAACAGGGTTTCAACCGGGTTAATCGACGCATGGACTTGTTTGATCTCGTCCATCATCGCTTCGTCAACGTGCAGACGACCAGCGGTATCCACCAGCAGCACGTCGTAGAATTTCAGTTTGGCTTCTTTCAACGCCGCGTTAACAATATCAACCGGCTTCTGACCAACATCAGAAGGGAAGAAATCAACGCCCACCTGCTCAGCCAGCGTCTCAAGCTGTTTGATTGCCGCCGGGCGATAGACGTCGGCAGAAACCACCAGCACTTTCTTCTTGTGCTTCTCGCGCAGGAACTTACCGAGTTTACCAACGCTGGTTGTTTTACCGGCACCTTGCAGGCCTGCCATCAGCACGACCGCAGGCGGTTGCGCAGCCAGGTTCAGGGTCTGGTTCTCTTCGCCCATCGCCGCAACCAGTTCGTTACGGACGATTTTGACGAACTCCTGCCCCGGCGTCAGGCTCTTATTAACTTCATGACCAACCGCTTTCTCTTTTACGCGATTGATAAACTCACGCACTACCGGCAGAGCGACGTCCGCCTCCAGCAGCGCCATGCGCACTTCGCGCAGCGTATCTTTTACGTTGTCTTCAGTGAGGCGTCCACGGCCACTGATATTGCGCAGCGTGCGCGACAAACGATCGGTTAAATTATCAAACATTGTCTCTCGCCTGGGGTGGAAACGGTTGGCCGCAATCGCGACACATCATCAGTATTTTGCCGCAGTATAACATGAAGGCGTCTTTGTTGTTATGCAACGGTTGGAGCAGCGTTCACCTGACGCTATACTGCTTCTCTTTCTTATTGCTCAAACTGTCGACATCACTATGCCCGTTTTTGCTCTGCTCGCGCTTGTCGCCTACTCCGTCAGTCTTGCGCTGATTGTTCCCGGTCTGCTGCAAAAAAACGGCGGCTGGCGGCGCATGGCTATTATTTCTGCGGTCATTGCGCTGGTCTGCCACGCAATCGCTCTGGAAGCCCGCATCCTGCCCGACGGTGATAGCGGACAAAACCTCAGCCTGCTGAACGTTGGTTCATTGGTCAGTTTGATGATCTGTACGGTAATGACCATTGTGGCTTCTCGCAATCGTGGCTGGTTGCTGCTACCCATTGTCTATGCCTTTGCGCTTATCAACCTGGCGCTGGCGACCTTCATGCCCAATGAATACATCACTCATCTGGAAGCAACGCCTGGGATGCTGGTGCACATTGGCTTATCGCTCTTTTCCTATGCCACGCTGATTATCGCCGCCCTGTACGCGCTGCAACTGGCGTGGATTGATTACCAACTGAAGAACAAGAAGCTGGCGTTTAACCAGGAAATGCCGCCATTAATGAGTATCGAGCGTAAAATGTTCCACATCACGCAGATTGGCGTGGTGCTGCTAACGCTCACGCTTTGCACTGGCCTGTTCTACATGCACAACTTATTTAGCATGGAAAATATCGACAAGGCCGTGCTCTCTATCGTGGCGTGGTTTGTCTATATTGTGCTGCTGTGGGGACATTATCATGAAGGATGGCGTGGACGTCGCGTCGTCTGGTTTAACGTTGCGGGTGCAGTCATTCTGACACTGGCCTACTTCGGCAGCCGAATTGTCCAGCAGTTAATCAGCTAAACCCAGAAAAGGAGTTTCCCCTGGAACACATTTCTACTACTACGTTGATCATTATTCTGATCATCATGGTGGTCATTTCAGCCTATTTTTCCGGGTCCGAAACCGGAATGATGACCCTCAACCGCTATCGTCTGCGACATATGGCGAAACAGGGTAATCGCTCGGCCAAGCGCGTCGAAAAATTGCTGCGTAAGCCAGACCGCCTGATAAGCCTGGTATTAATCGGCAATAACCTGGTCAATATTCTTGCCTCCGCGCTCGGCACTATTGTTGGGATGCGTTTGTACGGCGATGCGGGCGTGGCAATTGCGACTGGTGTGCTGACTTTTGTCGTACTGGTTTTTGCTGAGGTATTGCCGAAAACCATTGCCGCGCTGTACCCGGAAAAAGTCGCTTATCCGAGTAGTTTTCTGCTGGCTCCGCTGCAAATTTTGATGATGCCGCTGGTCTGGTTGCTGAATGCTATCACCCGTATGCTGATGCGCATGATGGGTATCAAAACCGATATCGTGGTTAGCGGCTCTTTGAGCAAAGAAGAGTTGCGCACTATCGTGCATGAGTCGCGCTCACAAATTTCCCGTCGCAATCAGGATATGCTGCTGTCTGTGCTCGATCTGGAAAAGATGACCGTTGATGACATCATGGTGCCGCGCAGTGAAATTATCGGTATTGATATCAACGATGACTGGAAATCGATTCTGCGCCAACTATCCCACTCACCTCACGGGCGCATCGTGCTCTACCGTGATTCGCTGGACGACGCCATCAGTATGCTGCGAGTACGTGAAGCCTGGCGGTTGATGTCGGAGAAAAAAGAGTTCACCAAAGAAACCATGCTGCGCGCCGCGGACGAGATCTATTTTGTCCCGGAAGGTACGCCCCTCAGCACGCAGTTGGTGAAGTTTCAGCGCAACAAAAAGAAAGTCGGCCTGGTCGTCAACGAATATGGAGACATTCAGGGGCTGGTGACGGTTGAAGATATTCTGGAAGAGATAGTTGGTGATTTCACCACGTCGATGTCGCCAACACTTGCCGAAGAAGTCACTCCGCAAAACGACGGTTCGGTGATTATTGATGGCACTGCCAACGTGCGGGAAATCAACAAAGCCTTTAACTGGCATCTACCGGAAGATGATGCCCGCACGGTTAATGGCGTCATTCTTGAGGCACTGGAAGAGATCCCTGTCGCAGGCACCCGCGTGCGTATTGGCGAGTACGATATTGATATTCTCGACGTACAGGACAATATGATTAAGCAGGTAAAAGTTTTTCCTGTGAAACCGCTGCGCGAGAGTGTGGCGGAGTAACGAAAACGGCCCTGCATTCGCATGCAGGGCCGTGAATTATTACGAAAACAGAAATTACGCTTTTGCTTTCGCTACAGTTACCATCGCCGCACGAATCGTACGACCATTCAGCGTATAACCCTTCTGCATAATGCCCAGTACGTTACCTGGCGCAACGTCATCAGATTCCACCATTGCGATAGCCTGATGCACATTCGGGTCCAGCGGCACGTTAGTTTCGGCGATCACTTCGACACCAAACTTACGCACAACATCCAGCATCGACTTCAGCGTCAGCTCAATGCCTTCAACCATCGCAGACATATCCGGGTTAGCTTTATCAGCCACTTCCAGCGCACGATCCAGGCTATCAATCACCGGCAGCAATTCGTTGATGAATTTCTCCAGCGCGAATTTGTGGGCTTTTTCAATATCCAGTTCAGTACGACGACGCAGGTTTTCCATTTCGGCTTTTACACGCAAAATGCCGTCACGTTCACGGGTCTGGGCTTCAGCCAGCTGAGCTTCGAGATTCGCAATTTTTTCATCGCGCGGATCCACCTGCTCAGCAGAAGCTTCTGGCTCAACTGCCTCAATCTCTTCGTGCTGATCCATGATAATTTCTTCCGGGGCTTGCCCCTCAGGCGTTTTCTGTTCTTTACTACTCATGAATTTCTCCGCGTTTTTTTCGCATTCATCTCGCTAACTTCGCTTATTATGGGGATCAGTTTCAGGGTTTCAAGGGAAGCACTCACATTGTCATCAATCTTCGCAACAAGGACCTCGGAAAAATGAATAATCATTTCAAGTGTATTGGCATTGTGGGACACCCACGGCACCCCACTGCACTGACAACACATGAAATGCTCTACCGCTGGCTGTACACAAAAGGTTACGAGGTCATCGTTGAGCAGCAAATCGCTCACGAACTGCAACTGAAGAATGTGAAAACTGGCACGCTCGCGGAGATTGGGCAACTGGCTGATCTCGCGGTAGTCGTTGGTGGCGACGGTAATATGCTGGGCGCGGCACGCACACTCGCCCGTTACGATATTAAAGTTATTGGAATCAACCGTGGCAACCTGGGTTTCCTGACCGACCTTGATCCCGATAACGCCCAGCAACAATTAGCCGATGTGCTGGAAGGCCACTACATCAGCGAGAAACGTTTTTTGCTGGAAGCGCAAGTTTGTCAGCAAGATTGCCAGAAACGCATCAGCACGGCGATTAACGAAGTGGTACTTCATCCTGGCAAAGTGGCGCATATGATTGAGTTCGAAGTGTATATCGACGAGATCTTTGCGTTTTCTCAGCGTTCTGATGGCCTGATTATTTCGACGCCAACAGGCTCCACCGCCTATTCCCTCTCTGCGGGCGGTCCTATTCTGACACCCTCTCTGGATGCGATTACCCTGGTGCCCATGTTCCCGCATACGTTGTCAGCGCGACCGCTGGTGATAAACAGCAGCAGCACGATCCGTCTGCGTTTTTCGCATCGCCGTAACGACCTGGAAATCAGTTGCGACAGCCAGATAGCACTGCCGATTCAGGAAGGTGAAGATGTCCTGATTCGTCGCTGTGATTACCATCTGAATCTGATTCATCCGAAAGATTACAGTTATTTCAATACATTAAGCACCAAGCTCGGCTGGTCAAAAAAATTATTCTAATTTTACGCCAGCCTCTTTACTGTATATAAAACCAGTTTATACTGTACACAATAACAGTAATGGTTTTTCATACAGGAAAACAACTATGTTGGCACAACTGACCATCAGCAACTTTGCTATCGTTCGTGAGCTTGAGATTGATTTTCATAGCGGCATGACCGTAATAACTGGCGAGACCGGCGCGGGTAAATCTATTGCAATAGATGCCCTCGGCCTTTGTCTCGGTGGTCGCGCTGAAGCCGACATGGTGCGTACCGGCGCTGCTCGTGCCGACCTGTGCGCCCGTTTTTCTCTGAAAGATACGCCAGCGGCCCTGCGCTGGCTGGAAGAAAACCAGCTTGAAGACGGTCATGAATGTTTGCTTCGTCGCGTAATCAGTAGCGATGGTCGCTCACGAGGTTTTATCAACGGTACAGCTGTTCCTCTGTCACAACTTCGCGAACTGGGCCAGTTGTTGATTCAGATCCATGGTCAGCACGCCCATCAGTTACTCACCAAACCCGAGCACCAAAAATTCCTGCTTGATGGCTATGCCAATGAAACCTCTCTGCTCCAGGAAATGACCGCACGTTATCAGTTGTGGCATCAAAGCTGCCGTGACCTCGCGCATCATCAACAGTTAAGTCAGGAACGCGCCGCCCGTGCGGAACTGCTGCAATACCAATTAAAAGAACTTAACGAATTTAATCCGCAGCCCGGAGAGTTTGAGCAAATCGACGAAGAGTACAAACGTCTGGCGAACAGCGGTCAATTGCTGACTACCAGCCAGAATGCATTGGCAGTAATGGCCGACGGTGAAGACGCAAACCTGCAAAGTCAGCTTTACACGGCTAAACAACTGGTGAGCGAATTGATTGGCATGGACAGCAAACTGTCCGGCGTACTTGATATGCTGGAAGAAGCTACCATCCAGATTGCTGAAGCCAGCGATGAACTGCGCCACTACTGCGATCGTCTGGATCTCGATCCCAACCGACTGTTTGAACTTGAACAGCGCATCTCAAAACAGATTTCGCTGGCACGTAAACATCACGTCAGCCCTGAGGCATTGCCACAGTATTACCAGTCGCTACTGGAAGAACAGCAGCAACTGGACGATCAGGCCGACTCACAAGAAACGCTCGCGCTGGCGGTAACGAAACATCATCAGCAGGCACTGGAAACCGCGCACGCATTACACCTGCAACGCCAGCATTATGCAAATGAGTTGGCACAGCTGATCACCGACAGTATGCATGCGCTCTCAATGCCGCATGGGCAGTTTACGATCGATGTTAAATTTGACGAGCATCACCTGGGCGCTGACGGTGCCGATCGTATTGAGTTTCGGGTAACCACCAACCCAGGTCAGCCAATGCAGCCTATTGCCAAAGTCGCATCCGGTGGTGAATTGTCACGCATCGCATTGGCAATTCAGGTCATCACGGCGCGTAAAATGGAAACCCCGGCACTGATTTTTGATGAAGTGGATGTAGGGATTAGCGGTCCAACAGCGGCAGTTGTCGGCAAACTGCTGCGTCAACTTGGCGAATCAACTCAGGTGATGTGTGTTACCCACCTGCCACAAGTCGCGGGATGTGGTCATCAACACTATTTTGTCAGCAAAGAAACCGATGGTGCGATGACAGAAACACACATGCAATCCCTGGATAAAAAAGCGCGGTTACAAGAGCTGGCGCGCCTGCTTGGTGGCAGTGAAGTCACACGTAACACACTGGCGAATGCGAAAGAACTGCTTGCGGCGTAAACTTTTTTCCTGCTTCACGGTCAGAGTAAACAGCAAAACGCCGTAGGACCGGAAAGCAAAAGGTTTTAAAGTGATGAAAGGTCTATTATCATCGGCATATTACAGATGAGCCACGTACTGCTCGGGCCCGAAAAGGAATCAAATCACTATGCGCTGTAAAACGCTGACTGCTGCAGCAGCAGTACTATTGATGTTGACCGCAGGCTGTTCCACTCTGGAGCGAGTGGTTTACCGTCCTGACATCAACCAGGGGAATTATCTGACCGCTAACGACGTATCCAAAATACGCGTTGGCATGACGCAACAACAAGTTGCGTACGCATTGGGTACACCGTTGATGTCCGATCCATTTGGTACGAATACCTGGTTCTATGTCTTCCGCCAGCAACCAGGTCATGAAGGTGTAACGCAGCAAACGCTGACGCTGACCTTTAACAGTAGCGGTGTGTTGACCAACATTGATAACAAACCTGCGCTGAGTGGTAACTAATAATAAAGTTGCTCTCAAAGACGTTAAAAAAGGTGCTCAATGAGCACCTTTTTTCTGTCTGTTATTTATTCGCTGATTTTTCTGCTCGTTGCCTGCGCAGCTCTTTCGGATCGGCAATGAGAGGGCGATAAATCTCCACCCGATCGCCATCATGCACACTATCGCTCAGTTTTGCCGGACGGCTATAAATGCCGACTTTGTTTTTAGTTAAATCGATATCGGTACGCAATTCCAGCAAGCCACTGGCGCGAATAGCTTCTTCAACCGTCGCTCCCTCCTGCAGCGTCACGCGCTGCAGGTACTGCTTCTCAGGTAGCGCATAAGCCACCTCAACGGCAATTTTACCTGGCACTGTAAACCTCTTTCGCACGAACCGTAAAAGCCTGGACCATATTAGCCGCCAGCTCTTTAAACACGCGACCAAAGGCGAGTTCAATCAACTTATTGGTAAACTCAAAATCGAGATGAAACTCGATACGACACGCCTCCTGGCTCAGCGGCGTAAACTTCCATCCACCGATCAATTTCTTGAACGGCCCATCCACCAGATTCATAAGAATACTTTGGTTACTGGTCAACTGGTTGCGGGTAGTAAACGTTTTGCTGATCCCAGCCTTAGAGACATCTACCGCCGCAGTCATCTGCCCAGGAGTGGACTCCAGAATCCGACTTCCGGTACAACCCGGCAAAAACTGAGGATAAGACTGAACGTCATTCACTAACTGATACATTTGCTCCGCGCTGTAGGGTACCAGTGCGGTCCGGCTAATCTGAGGCATAACAATTTCCATCAACAAAAATCCAACAAATAATATCATTTATCCTGCTGTAAAAAAAACGCTATCCCGGCGCTGGGTAACATCGGGTTCATGCTAAGATAGAGCCTTGTCCCCCGCAGGATTGATATGGGGTGTTTTCGATTTCAGATTACCGATGATTCACGACGCTTATGACGAAGAAAAAAGCACATAAACCTGGTTCAGCGACCATCGCGCTTAACAAGCGCGCCCGGCACGAATACTTTATCGAAGAAGAGTTCGAGGCGGGACTTGCCCTGCAAGGCTGGGAGGTTAAATCCCTGCGCGCAGGAAAAGCCAATATCAGCGACAGCTACGTCCTTCTGCGTGACGGAGAGGCATTTCTGTTTGGCGCTAACATCACGCCAATGGCTGTGGCCTCCACGCATGTGGTGTGCGATCCTACCCGTACCCGCAAGTTACTTCTCAACCAGCGCGAACTGGACTCATTGTACGGTCGCGTCAATCGAGAAGGCTATACCGTAGTGGCGCTCGCCCTGTACTGGAAAAATGCCTGGTGCAAAGTGAAAATCGGCGTCGCCAAAGGTAAGAAACAGCACGATAAACGTTCAGATATCAAAGAGCGCGAATGGCAGGTGGATAAAGCGCGTATCATGAAAAACGTCCACCGTTAAACCTGCACTCCAATTATTGACCAGTTCCTCACCGCGCCTCCCTCTCCGGCGGCGCGAATGAACATCTTATTGGCTATCACATCCGACACAAATGTTGCCATCCCATTGCTTAATCGAATAAAAATCAGGCTACATGGGTGCTAAATCTTTAACGATAACGCCATTGAGGCTGGTCATGGCACTCATGAATCTGGTATACTTACCGTTACACATTGGGGCTGATTCTGGATTCGACGGGATTTGCGAAACCCAAGGTGCATGCCGAGGGGCGGTTGGCCTCGTAAAAAGCCGCAAAAAATAGTCGCAAACGACGAAAACTACGCTTTAGCAGCTTAATAACCTGCTTAGAGCCCTCTCTCCCTAGCCTCCGCTCTTAGGACGGGGATCAAGAGAGGTCAAACCCAAAAGAGATCGCGTGGAAGCCCTGCCTGGGGTTGAAGCGTTAAAACTTAATCAGGCTAGTTTGTTAGTGGCGTGTCCGTCCGCAGCTGGCAAGCGAATGTAAAGACTGACTAAGCATGTAGTACCGAGGACGTAGGAATTTCGGACGCGGGTTCAACTCCCGCCAGCTCCACCAATCATGATTGGACGGTGCAAGGACAACACCAACAAAAACAGGAAGTTAGAAGTCTCAGCAAGACACCGACCAGACGGTGAGGAGACATAAAAGGATACGCAAAGGAGCCGCGGCTCTTGGTGATATGAAAGCCCACAGATGTGGGCTTTTTCGTTGATGGTCAGAACGACCAGTTCGCACCAGCCACCGCGTTCCACGGGGATTCCACACCGGCACCATGGCTATACCCCACCCCGAGATGTCCGCTTAACGTACTGCTGAATGAGGCTTTAATACCTGCCTGGTATATTCCACGTCTGCCCGACAAATCATTGACGAAATTACCGTCATTATTCACCTTCACCCGGTTATCATCGACAAATTCTTTGCGCACAGCCGCCTTCAGCCACGGCTCAATTTCCATACCGTTCCCCAGACGCATGTTGTAACTCAGCGTTGCGCCCAGTTCACGATATATACTGCGGGTATCGACTGATTTCGATTCCATGCCATTGGATAAATGATATTCGGGGTTATCAGCGGTGAACCCCGTTAACGATGCATACGGCGTCAGGTTCCAGTTACCATCCGTAAATCGCATCCCGGTTTCAATGTGACCGCCCAGCCCGTTGCTGCGATAACTGCCGTTGGCGGCTCCACCGCTGCTCATTTTACCGGCTACGTTACTTTCAAAGCGGTTCAGCTTCACGATACCGTCCAGATAGAAACCACTTTCATGTTCCCAGCTGGCATAGCCCCCCAGAGAATAACTGCCCACACTGCCATGTCCTCCACGATCAAAACCAATATGTGAATGGGAATAACCCATAAAAGCGCCCAGCGTCGCAATCCCCTCAGGAATATCATTACGGCTATCGATCCCCACCGTCATTCCGGTCAGCGTCTGCTCAAACCCGGCACCCGCATCGGTGGTGACATTATTACGGGTGTTATACGTCGTCCCCCAGACATTATTGTTGTGTGGACTCGCTTTCATTATGTTCAACCGCTCGCGAATACTGTTTAGCTCAGCATCAAAGACCAACGGTAATGTTGCTGCCATATTGAGTACGGCTGCTGTAGAAGGCGTGATGCGTTTCTCCGGGACGGGTGTCGGCGTTGGAGCGGGAGTCGGGTCTGGTTTCGGATCCGGTTTTGGGTCTGGTTTTGGATCCGGTTTCGGATTTGGGTTGGGGTCCGGGTTGGGTTTGACATCATTGGTCAGGTTCCAGTTGCTGTTGCCGTCGCTTTTCAGGACATACTCATAGGTCCCAAGATCAACGAAACCGCCGGTATTACCCAGCGTAAACGAAGCATCCCCTCCCCCTGTTTTCACCAGCGTCATCGCGTCGTCAGACTGAGGGCTGACGCCGGTATCCTGAACAAAGATTTTAAAATTGCCAGTGGCGTTGTTGTTGACGACCAGTTGATCGCCCCGGGAGCCTGCAACGTTGGTATGCAGGTAGAAATTACCGCTGCCGGAAAGTTCACTGGTGGTCAGCGTATTGTAGATACCGTTAGTTGTGGCAGGCGCTGCTGTTTGTGCTGATAAATAAACATCACCGTCGTTGAGGAGTAAACTGTTTACTCTATATTCGCAGTTGCTGGTGCCTGCACAGGAATTATTGCTGTTAAGCCAGACACTGCCCCGACTGGCAGCCGTCAGGTCGGCAAGCGTCGTATCGACGCCATTTCCGATAGTTAATGTCGCGCTATCGGTAATCCGGACCACCCCTTCAAGTTTAACTGGCGTAACATTATCCCGTGGCGTCATTAACGACAGGCTTCCTGCCGCGCCACTGACCGATGCATCCGCCAGCGTACCTGCGTAGACGATTGCCGTCCCGCCAGCGATCAGTAGATCTTCTGCCCGGGCCAGAGCCTGAAACTCATCTTTTGACCGACCAAGGGTATATTGCCCACCGGAATTAACCTTTGTGGCGAAGTCCTGACCCAGGTTTTGCATTGCCCCACCGTTGCCAACCGTG
The DNA here is from genome assembly GCF_046486065.1 of Escherichia sp. WS547. NCBI lineage: Bacteria > Pseudomonadati > Pseudomonadota > Gammaproteobacteria > Enterobacterales > Enterobacteriaceae > Escherichia > Escherichia sp. WS547. The sequence goes on from NZ_JBJQMA010000015.1 coordinate 26,971, forward strand.
GAATCGCGAGCTTCGGTACCTGCTAATACCAATAAATTACCGCCATTTTCCAGCAGCACATTGGTCGCTAAATTTCCGGCAATGGAAAAGGTGCCGTACTGGTGAGTACCGCTGATTTCAATACCGTTAGCCGTGCTCGTCTGGAGAGCGGCACCGCTGTTCTGGATGATATCTGTCGCTTTGCCATTATCGTTGACTGTCAGCGTACCGCCTTCATTAATCGTTGTTTTTACTGCCTCACCGTTAGCCGAAACTGTTTGTATTCCGCCGTCGTTAATCGTTGTCTCATTCGCCACCCCCTCGACGATTTGTTCGCCGCCGGTGAGCGTCGTGCCTGTCGCAGTGGCTTTTGTTTTGACGATCTCCCGCCCGCCCGCATTGACCTGTGTTTTGGCGGAAGTGGTGTCTGACTCCACGGTTAACACGCCGCCATCTGCCAGCAGGATATTGTTCGCCGCATCCTGCTCAATGCTGAACGCGACGCCATCAGCGCGTGTCCCTGTGACCCGCGTCGCTCTGGTGGTTGCAACCAACGCGCCCTGGCTACTTTGCTGTATCCCCGTTGCGCTGCCTTTCTCCCGCACATCGAGAGTGCCGCCTTCATTAAGCACCGAGTTTTCAGCCAGACCGCCCTCATTAACTACCTGTGAACCGCCATTAATAATGGAACCTTCCGCTGTCCCGTTTACCATAATTTGTTGTAGGCCAGAGACGATATCGGTATTGATCGCCTTACCATAATTCTGAACGGTTTGCGTACCGCCATTGATGTGCGTTTTGTCTGTTGACCCACCATCAACAATTTGTTCACCACTTTCGATATTTGCCTCAGTGGCTAAACCATATACCGTTTGCTTGCCACCTTTGATATTTGCTTTTTCAGAAGTGGCACTGACATATATTGTTTGGGTACCAGCACTATTAAGTACAGTACCAACATCTTTTCCATAAACATCCATTTTGCCGTTGGCATTAATAATCGTGTCAACTGCCCGGGAACCAGTGACGACTGTTAATGAGCCAGCGTTTTCCAGCACTACATTTTTAGCTTCTGAATTCCTGATGTAGAAAGCATCACCATAACTGTTGGTTCCTTCGATAAGTGTTCCGGAGGTCGTGGAAGCAATTAATGCGCCGCCGGATTGTTGCTCAACATGCTTAGCCTCACCACCGTCCTGAACCTCCAGAACGCCACCATTATTAAGTCTGGTGCTATCTGTTTTAGCCTCCTTCTGGACAATCAGCTTACCGCCAGCATCAATGGTAGTATTTTTCGCCGAGGTTTTAGCCATTACCGTCAGTTCGCCGGTATTTTCCAGCACAACATAATTAGCCTCTCCTCCGGTAATAGTGAAGTGAGAGAGCTTGTTGTATCCTTCGATATCAGTCCCTGCGCCCGTGTTGGCAACTAAAGCACTGCCCGTCTCCTGGTTAACCCCATGTGCAATACCGCCGGTATAGACAATCAGCGAGCCTCCGGCGCTAATATTGCTGCCAGTTGCCGTACCATCTTTCTCAACAACCTGCCGGCTCCCAGAGGATATATTTGTCGTGTCAGCTTTCCCGCCGCTCTTGATATTTTGCGTTCCACTGTTGATATTGGTGCCCGTGGCAATACCATGATTATTAATATTCTGTGTGCCACCATTAATTATGGTATTTGTCGCGTTTCCGGCAACATCCATAACGCCGCCATTATCTATTCGGGTCGCATCAGCTTTAGCATTCGTTAAAACTGACATTGTTCCTTTATCTTTAATAATCGTCTTATTTGCCGAACCATATGCGTTTATGTCTAAATGACCACCGTTTTCCAGCAACACATTCTCTGCCACGTTATTGTGGATGGAGAATGCCCCTTCACTATTCGTACCGCTCACCGTCAAATCGTAAGTCGTTACTTTTAAAGCGGCTCCATCGTGCTGAGTAATATTAGTTGCCGTACCACCTCTAACATCAAGCACGCCGCCGGAATAAACTTCAATAACATCCGAGGAGCTCGTGTTATCAACAATTTGCGTACCACCAGAATAGATCTGCGTATTTTTTGCCGTTGACTTACTATTCAGAGACTGAGTTCCGCCTTCAATCGTCGTGTCCAGCGCACGGCTCTCATATACTCTTTGCTCACCGCCATTTTTAATGGCGGTTGTTTCTACTGTGCTCTGTTCAACATACTGTCGCCCACCATTTATGGTTGTGTTCGTCGCCAGACTTCCTTGCGTGATGTCCTGATAACCAGACTTATTTATCGTCGTACCGTCAACATGCCCCTGAGTTGATACTGACTGGCCTCCACCATCAATGATTGTTCCATTTGCAGTCCCCCCCTCTATGCGTGAAGTACCGCCCTTAATTGTCGTGTCATTGCTGGTACCACCTTTATAAACATATTGATTGCCACTTTCGATTATCGTGCCAGTAGAAATTCCTCCGTACTCAATTGACTGTCTGCCTCCATTAATGGTTGTATTATTAGCTTGCCCGTTAATATCGGCATGGATTGATACTAGTTGCTCGCCACCAGTTTCAATAATACTACTATTAGATATCCCACCATAGACCTCCTGCCGGCCATGGTTGATAATATGAGTGTTATTTGTTGTACCTCGTTCATCTACTCGTTGGTTGCCATCTACAGTCTCATCGTTTACCACACCAATAACATTAGTAGTGAAGGCCGCCATCCCGGGCTGGGCATATATTAAGGCAGATATCAATAAGGAAAGTACTGAGCGGCGAAAATAATAGGGACTGGTCCTGTTCATAAATTTCATCCTCTGAAAAGTGAATACTGAGTAGCGTTTAAGCGACCTTAGCTTTGCTGCAACATCAGCCCACAGGCACCAGACCAGGGGATTCATCCTGAAGAGACAGCGCAAGTGTATTGTGTTCACCGCTCATCAAAGACATCATGATGAAATGATGATATTCCGCATAAGAATGAGGCATTTTTTTAAGACATTGTGCTGAAGGATGATTGGATAAAAAAGTCAATCTTTTCAGGAAATACGGCGTATTCTTTTCTTTCGACATTGAAGCCGTCGGAAAAATAAAATGATTTACATAATCGTTTCTGATGAATATCTTCTGCTCACATAAAAATCACACAATAACTTTGAGATCGCAGATTGTTTTACTTTTACAGCATTCGTCCCCCCATTGTTGGGGAAATATAGATTGGGCCAGAGCACGAAAGTTAATACCACGTTTGCACAGCTCCTCCAACAGCACGACAAGATGCCACATACTGCGCCCCAGTCGGTTCAGTTTACAGACTAGCAGTGCGTACCCTGCCGATAATGTCCTGAGCAGTTTTTCAGTCCGGGTCTGCTGCCACGGTTATGCGCTGAAGTGGTAACTCTGAGCACGCAGTTCATCAGTCAGGCGTGGTACACCGTAACGCTGTTATTGCTGGGTAATATCAAAAAAACTTTCAGGCAGCTAAGGAAAGTTGAACCAGACATTAGATGAAATATTTCAACCAATTACAGCACCAATTCAGTCACTGCTAGCCCACCAAATAAATCAAGGGGTTACATGAAAACGTAGCCCCTTTTTCTTTGGTAGTGACACTAAAATGGATGTAGTGTGAAGAATAACCCCATTTACTTAATCAATAATACATATTGTTTCAATCTACGTTATTATCTCTTCGTAAAAATAGCCATTTATTTATCATTGAAAACTACTTTTAGAACTTCATACAAGGGGACTATTCACAACAGGACTATTCTCAACGGGACCATCATCAGGGGAGTTATCATCAAAGTCATCATCCATAAATAAAATATCATCGAATGGTGCCACACCCGTGATTAGTTTTATTTTTTTATTACGATCAGACAAGACTCCACTTAAACCGTTTTCGCTGACGCGTTCTAATGATTTTTTATTACTCTTGTTGTAAGCAGGCGCATTAAAAATACATGGAGTATCAAGATCAAACAATGACGTTCCCCAGTTCACATATTGAATATCATAGTTACTGAAGTTCTGTCCAGAAAAGAAGCATCCCTTAAAATCCAATCCACGTAAATTATATAAACCACCCTCTTCTTTTGGGAGAGTAATTTTAATTCTGGCTATCTCCCAGACAAAATTACCATTTTTGTATTTGAATACCGTTTCAAGCTCTCCTCCAGACAGCTTGACTTCTGGAAATAATTTGAAATTAAACCCTACATTATTATGTGTCAACGTAGATGAACAAAAGATGGAAAAAGCTTGCAGTGCTGAATTATAGCTATCGATTTTATCTTGAGGCTGCGCTCTTGGTAAAAACTTATAGCAACACTCATAAAAATTAAGTAGAAACTCTGATGACCTTCCATTTTTATCAAATAATACCCGCTGAAAATGCTGCACAAACTTATTCGTTTTTTCTTGAATATCTATGGTGTGTTCCTTTGACTCTAACAAAGATGAATCCTGTTGAAGTGCATTGCTCATCTGGTTGAGGAACAACTGCATTTCTTTCAACTTATCTCCATAGTGACCTTTAACTTGCTGAGAATTTTTAGTTACAGTTGAAACCGTATCTGTGTGGTTTTCATATAAATTATGTGATTCCATACAGTCATTTGGCGGCGTTTCTGAAATAACACTACGCGTTCTACCTGGCTGAAGTGAAGCAACATGAAAATCACTTTTTCTTATATTGCCGAATAGGGTCTGTTCATTTCTCTTAGCGCATTCAATAAACTGATCAACATTATTTTTATTAGATGACAGGTTAATTTCAGAAACCGCATTTTCTTTGTTCTCCAGCTTTAGTTTAACGAGAAGGTCTTCCCACACCGTTTTTTTTAAAAATACTACGTCAGGCTCACCATCAGCAACTAACTCTTGATTATTATCAAAGTGTACGTTGTATACTTTTAATTTATTTTCATTAGCATCATATTTAATACGTTTTAATTGTTCTCCGGCTCCCATAATGACAAAAGCATTGCCTTCATGATATTTACATTCAGACATCATTTTTTGTAAAATTTCAAGAGCACCGTTATACGTCCCTGAGGCAGCTTCTTTACAAATTAATTTTATAATACTATAAGCTAGTAACTCCATGGATTTAGAAGATTTTCTTTCATTACAACTTCCACTATTTATAAATGTGCTAGTGTTAATTTCGTTGCTTTTACTAACTAACATTGTCTATTCCTCAGTTAATGTCTACATGGCTATTTTTAATGTTATTATTGTTTGTCACTATAAAAAATCGCTCATTTGAGACAATTGCTGGCATTAACAGCTTCATATGCTATACATGGCACTTTTAATTAATTTAGCACAGGAATGTTAAATTTAATAAACAAAAGGTTATTTCACTGTATGATAAAAACAACCCGTTATAATTTATTCGTGAGAATCGTTTTTTGAGTGTTAGAAATTTATATCTAAATAGCGTTGATTAATGACCAAAGCCAGACTCCTGTAATGCTCACAAGACTCTTCTGCATTCGACGGCGGTTCTAGTCAGTAGTAGATGTTTAAGGCGTGGCAGAGACATTTCATCCTTACTCTACGGCATTGGTCCACATACAAATCGTGGTTGTGACACTTCACTTATCATCAGTGAGCGAACAGAGAATAGTTCAGTGATTTGAGTAATTAACCTGATTAAATGAAGAGGCATGATAAATGATAATACTCTGGCTTTATCGTTAATTACTTAATTCCACATGTAAGCAATTTGCCCGCTTGGCATAGCGGGCATTTTTTCCAGGTACTTTTGAATGAGTACTGATGGATAAATACATTGCAGTGGCGTGCCACGTACCAAAACACCAGCCCTCATTCGAAACTACCTACCGCACTGCTTCTTTAAAATGGCGTTAGTCGTGAAATATTGACCGCCATCGAGTCCCCCTTGTAACCTTAACTCTTCCTGATACGTGAATAATGATTTGGTGGCCCTTGCTGGACTTGAACCAGCGACCAGGCGATTATGAGTCGTCTGCTCTAACCACTGAGCTAAAGGGCCTTGAGTATGCAATAACAATACTTATATACCACGCAATAAACATGATGATCTTATGATGTAAATAACAGATTTTTATGCGTTCTCATTCATCCTGGGTCGTCATTACCTGCGACATAAAACCCGACACCACTTCCATTCACAAAGTCGATACTCTCAGTCAACAAGCAAATGCTAATACTTAGCACTATTTATAGTTACCATCGATTCAATGATAGTTTGTAATGATTTTGTATCTAATAATATAACTTTATTACATTAACTGAAGAGTTTTCGCATCATTATGATATCTGTTACTTTTCACGCCATAAAAATAAACTTCATATAGCAATATATTCTTTCATAGATCTTATTCTGCTAATCATTAGTTTCGTATGAGCGATTTTTGACAGTTGCCTCTCCAGACCACATCGATAATTAAAAAAACAGATTTAAGCATTATCCTTTTCCATATAAATATTGGATAAAAGTAGGACATCTGTTTGCAATTACTTTCACAACAATTAAACATTTTTATGTTTCCGTATACACCATATTACTCTACCATTAGAGGAACTTTATTATGTTTTCTATAAAACCAGGACCAAGAAATTTACCTATCGGCAACCCCACATTGTTATCATGGAACATTACTGACGGGGATCTAAATTCCAAATTAAATACATTAGAATATCTAAACTGTATAACAAATATTATTAATTCTTGTGGAGTTTATCCTCAGGATTTAAAAGACAGAGAAATTATATCAACTTTTCACGCAGAAAAAGTTATTAATGATCTGTTAAAAAACGATTATAAAATTTCCCTTTTTCCAGATACAACTTACCGAGAGTTGAATAAAGCAGCACAGCGTAGCATTACAGCGCCAGACAGGATAGGAGAAGGAAAAACATGGGTTTATCAACGAGATACAATGGTTGAAAGAGGTGATAACAGCGGTGTTCATCAGTATGGTCCAGCTGAACATTTTACTCACATTATATCTGACAAACCGTCCCCAAAAGATAAGTATGTTGCATATGCTATTAACATTCCTGACTATGAACTGGCAGCTGATGTATATAATATTAACGTAACGTCACCTACCGGCCAGCAAGAAACATTTAAAATATTAATCAATCCAGAACATCTACGGCAAACACTTGAGCGTAAATCTCTTACTGCTGTTCAGAAATCACAATGTGAAATCATCACCCCCAAAAAACCTGGCGAAGCGATTCTTCATGCTTTTAATGCCACCTATCAACAAATCAGGAAAAATATATCTGAGTTTGCACGTTGTCATTATGGGTATATACAAATCCCTCCCGTAACCACTTTCCGCGCCGACGGACCAGAAACTCCCGAAGAAGAAAAAGGTTACTGGTTTCACGCTTATCAACCCGAAGATCTTTGTACTATTCATAATCCAATGGGAGATTTGCAGGATTTTATCGCATTGGTTAAAGATGCCAAAAAATTTGGTATCGATATCATCCCTGATTATACATTTAACTTTATGGGAATCGGGGGTAGTGGTAAAAATGATCTGGATTATCCCTCTGCCGATATACGAGCGAAGATCAGTAAAGATATAGAAAGTGGTATCCCTGGCTATTGGCAAGGTCAGGTCTTGATTCCCTTTATTATAGATCCAGTAACAAAAGAACGTGACCAAATCCATCCAGAAGATATACATCTCACTGCAAAAGACTTCGAAGCAAGTAAAGATAATATTTCTAAGGATGAATGGGAAAACCTCCATGCATTAAAAGAAAAGCGTTTAAATGGAATGCCTAAAACAACACCCAAAAGTGACCAGGTTATTATGTTGCAAAATCAATACGTTCGTGAAATGCGAAAATATGGCGTACGAGGTTTACGTTATGATGCAGCAAAACACTCAAAACATGAACAAATAGAGAGGTCGATAACCCCACCGCTTAAAAATTATAATGAGCGGTTGCACAATACAAATTTATTTAATCCAAAATATCAAAAAAAAGCTGTTATGAATTACATGGAATACCTGGTAACTTGTCCGTTAGATGAACAACAAATGTCATCGCTGCTTTATGAAAGAGATGATTTAAGCGCCATTGATTTTTCATTGCTCATGAAGACGATAAAAGCCTTTTCATTCGGTGGCGATCTCCAAACTCTTGCATCAAAACCGGGCTCCACAATCTCAAGCATCCCATCAGAAAGACGGATATTGATTAACATCAACCACGATTTCCCTAACAATGGTAATCTTTTCAATGACTTTTTATTTAACCATCAGCAAGATGAACAATTAGCAATGGCATATATGGCCGCTCTCCCGTTCAGCAGGCCTTTAGTTTACTGGGATGGTCAGGTATTAAAATCAACGACTGAGATTAAAAATGATGATGGGTCCACTCGTGTCGGCGGTGAGGCGTGGCTTAATAAAGGTTGCTCTACCTATCAGCAGCTCTACAATGAATTCCACGCATTATATATAGATAAAGCAGGAATATGGAGCGCATTTGAGGGGGTATTTGCAACTAAAAACGTTCTGGCCTTTAGTCGTGGGGATTCTGTGAACATTAATCACTCTCCTCATGATGGACTAGTTATAATAAATAAAGGAAACGAAGAAGTTGAAGGTACCTGGCCTAACAAATTGCAACCTGGAATATATAAAAACATGGGGAGTAATAGCGTTAACATTATTATTAATAATACCCGAAAAATTATCCCCCCTGGTAAAGCATTTACGCTTAGAGGCGGAACTCTAAATATCAATATTCCTGGGCGTAGCGCTCTTCTTTTAGGGAAAACTGGAGAACCGCCGAACTATCTCTATTTGTAATTTAATGTTATATCTGCCCCGCTAAAACGGGGCAGATAATATGTTTAGTTTACTAACGGTCATTTTGCAGTGAAGCCATTTACCGTTTTTTATCGACCAGATAATCTGTTCTCTGATGGTAATCCCCCCCTAACCTGTTGCTTTAGTTATTCATTTCCTGTCTCACTTTGCCTTAATACCCTACGTTAAATGTTACCAATTTGTTGCTTTTGATCACAATAAGAAACAATATGGCGCATTTGTGCGCATTTTTCAGAAATGTAGATATTTTTAGATTATGGCTACGAAATGAGCATCGCCATGTCACCCTACATCTCATAAGAGGATCGCTTCTGATGAATGCACTGACCGCCGTACAAAACAACGCTGTCGATTCAGGCCAGGACTATAGCGGATTCACCCTCACCCCGTCGGCGCAATCCCCGCGCCTGCTGGAACTCACCTTCACCGAACAGACGACCAAACAGTTTCTCGAACAGGTTGCCGAATGGCCCGTGCAGGCGCTGGAGTACAAATCTTTTCTGCGTTTTCGGGTAGGCAAAATTCTTGACGATTTGTGTGCGAACCAGCTGCAACCATTGCTGTTGAAGACCCTGCTAAACCGTGCTGAAGGTGCGCTGTTGATCAATGCGGTGGGTGTCGATGATGTGAAGCAAGCGGATGAGATGGTGAAGCTGGCAACGGCGGTAGCGCATCTGATTGGTCGCTCAAATTTCGATGCGATGAGCGGTCAGTATTACGCGCGATTCGTGGTGAAAAATGTCGATAACTCAGACAGCTATCTGCGTCAGCCGCACCGCGTAATGGAGCTGCACAACGACGGCACCTACGTCGAAGAGATCACCGACTATGTGCTGATGATGAAAATCGACGAGCAGAACATGCAGGGTGGAAATTCGTTGCTGCTGCATCTCGATGACTGGGAACATCTGGACCACTATTTCCGCCACCCGCTGGCGCGTCGCCCGATGCGCTTTGCCGCGCCGCCGAGCAAAAACGTCAGCAAAGATGTTTTCCATCCAGTGTTCGACGTTGATCAACAGGGTCGCCCGGTGATGCGTTATATCGACCAGTTCGTCCAGCCAAAAGATTTTGAAGAAGGCGTGTGGTTGAGCGAGCTTTCCGATGCCATTGAAACCAGCCAAGGCATTCTTTCTGTACCCGTTCCCGTTGGCAAATTCCTGTTGATAAACAACCTGTTCTGGCTGCACGGTCGCGACCGCTTTACTCCGCACCCGGATCTGCGCCGTGAACTGATGCGTCAGCGTGGCTATTTCGCTTACGCCACTAACCACTACCAGACGCATCAGTAAGCGCAAAGGAATTGAGCGGATGTATGATTTTGTGATTATTGGCGGCGGCATCATCGGCATGTCGACCGCCATGCAACTGATTGATGTCTATCCGGATGCCCGCATTGCGTTGCTGGAAAAAGAGTCCGGCCCGGCCTGTCACCAGACGGGTCACAACAGCGGCGTGATCCATGCCGGGGTCTATTACACGCCCGGCAGCCTAAAGGCGCAGTTTTGCCTGGCGGGGAACCGCGCCACCAAAGCCTTTTGCGATCAAAACGGCATTCGCTATGACAACTGCGGCAAGATGCTGGTCGCCACCTCTGAACTCGAAATGGAACGGATGCGCGCGTTGTGGGAACGCACGGCGGCGAACGGTATCGAGCGCGAGTGGTTAAACGCCGAGGAGCTGCGCGAGCGCGAACCGAATATCACCGGGCTCGGCGGCATTTTTGTGCCGTCCAGCGGCATTGTCAGCTATCGCGAAGTGACGGCGGCGATGGCAAAAATCTTCCAGGCCAGAGGCGGCGAGATTATTCATAACGCCGAAGTCAGCGCCCTCAGTGAGCATAAAAACGGCGTGGTGATACGTACCCGTCAGGGCGGTGAATATGAAGCATCGACGCTGATTAGCTGTTCCGGGCTGATGGCTGACCGGCTGGTGAAAATGCTCGGCCTCGAACCGGGCTTTATTATCTGCCCGTTCCGTGGCGAGTATTTCCGCCTTGCGCCGGAGCATAACCAGATTGTTAACCACCTGATTTACCCCATTCCCGACCCCGCGATGCCATTTTTGGGCGTGCATCTCACCCGCATGATCGATGGCAGCGTGACCGTCGGGCCAAACGCGGTGCTGGCTTTTAAACGCGAAGGCTATCGCAAGCGCGATTTCTCGTTTAGTGACACGCTGGAGATTTTAGGCTCGTCGGGGATTCGCCGGGTGCTGCAAAACCATCTACGCTCAGGACTGGGCGAGATGAAAAACTCGCTGTGCAAAAGCGGCTATTTGCGGCTGGTGCAAAAGTATTGTCCCCGGCTTTCGTTAAGCGATCTCCAGCCCTGGCCCGCCGGTGTGCGGGCGCAGGCGGTATCGCCGGACGGCAAGCTGATTGACGATTTTCTGTTTGTCACCACCCCGCGCACGATCCACACCTGCAATGCGCCCTCCCCGGCAGCGACATCAGCAATTCCTATTGGTGCGCATATTGTCAGCAAGGTACAAACGCTGTTGGCAAGCCAGAGTAACCCCGGACGCACGCTGCGAGCGGCACGTAGTGTGGATGCCTTACACGCCGCATTTAATCAATAACCTTTGAAAACAGGACGTAACAATGAAACTTAACGACAGTAACTTATTCCGCCAGCAGGCGTTGATTAACGGGGAATGGCTGGACGCCAACAATGGCGAGGTCATCGACGTCACCAATCCGGCGAACGGCGACAAGCTGGGTAGCGTGCCCAAAATGGGCGCTGATGAAACCCGCGCCGCTATCGACGCCGCCAACCGCGCTCTGCCCGCCTGGCGTGCGCTCACCGCCAAAGAACGCGCCACCATTCTGCGCAACTGGTTCAATTTGATGATGGAGCATCAGGACGATTTAGCGCGCCTGATGACCCTAGAACAGGGCAAACCGCTGGCTGAAGCGAAAGGCGAAATTAGCTACGCCGCCTCCTTTATTGAGTGGTTTGCCGAAGAAGGCAAACGCATTTATGGCGACACCATTCCTGGTCATCAGGCCGATAAACGCCTGATTGTTATCAAGCAGCCGATTGGCGTCACCGCGGCTATCACGCCGTGGAACTTCCCGGCGGCGATGATTACCCGCAAAGCCGGTCCGGCGCTGGCGGCAGGCTGCACCATGGTGCTGAAGCCCGCCAGTCAGACGCCGTTCTCTGCGCTGGCGCTGGCGGAGCTGGCGATTCGCGCAGGCGTTCCGGCTGGCGTATTTAACGTGGTCACCGGTTCGGCGGGCGCGGTCGGTAACGAACTGACCAGCAATCCGCTGGTGCGCAAGCTGTCGTTTACCGGCTCGACCGAAATTGGCCGCCAGTTAATGGAACAGTGCGCGAAAGACATCAAGAAAGTGTCGCTGGAGCTGGGCGGCAACGCGCCGTTTATCGTCTTTGACGATGCCGACCTCGACAAAGCCGTGGAAGGCGCACTGGCCTCGAAATTCCGCAACGCCGGGCAAACCTGCGTCTGCGCCAACCGTTTATACGTGCAGGACGGCGTGTATGACCGCTTTGCCGAAAAATTACAGCAGGCGGTGAGCAAACTGCACATCGGCGACGGGCTGGAGAATGGCGTCACCATCGGGCCGCTGATTGATGAAAAAGCGGTAGCAAAAGTGGAAGAGCATATTGCCGATGCGCTGGAGAAAGGTGCGCGTGTGGTTTGCGGCGGTAAAGCGGATGAACGCGGCGGCAACTTCTTCCAGCCGACCATTCTGGTGGACGTTCCAGCCAACGCCAAAGTGTCGAAAGAAGAGACGTTCGGCCCCCTCGCCCCACTGTTCCGTTTTAAAGATGAAGCCGATGTGATTGCGCAAGCCAATGACACCGAGTTTGGTCTTGCCGCCTATTTCTACGCCCGTGATTTAAGCCGCGTCTTCCGCGTGGGCGAAGCGCTGGAGTACGGCATCGTCGGCATCAATACCGGCATTATTTCCAATGAAGTGGCCCCGTTCGGCGGCATTAAAGCCTCGGGTCTGGGTCGTGAAGGTTCGAAGTATGGCATCGAAGATTACTTAGAAATCAAATATATGTGCATCGGTCTTTAACTGGAGAACGCGAATGAGCAGCAATAAAGAGTTAATGCAGCGCCGCAGTCAGGCGATTCCCCGTGGCGTTGGGCAAATTCACCCGATTTTCGCTGACCGCGCGGAAAACTGCCGGGTGTGGGACGTTGAAGGCCGTGAGTATCTTGATTTCGCGGGCGGGATTGCGGTGCTCAATACCGGGCACCTGCATCCGAAAGTGGTTGCGGCAGTGGAAGCGCAGTTGAAAAAACTGTCGCACACCTGCTTCCAGGTGCTGGCCTACGAGCCGTATCTGGAGCTGTGCGAGATTATGAATCAGAAGGTGCCGGGCGATTTTGCCAAGAAAACGCTGCTGGTTACGACCGGTTCCGAAGCGGTGGAAAACGCGGTGAAAATCGCCCGTGCCGCCACCAAACGTAGCGGTACCATCGCCTTTAGCGGCGCGTATCACGGGCGCACGCATTACACGCTGGCGCTGACCGGCAAGGTGAATCCGTACTCTGCGGGCATGGGACTGATGCCTGGGCACGTTTATCGCGCGCTTTATCCTTGCCCGCTGCACGGCATCAGTGAAGATGACGCTATCGCCAGCATCCACCGGATCTTTAAAAATGACGCTGCGCCGGAAGATATCGCCGCCATCGTGATTGAGCCGGTTCAGGGCGAAGGCGGTTTCTACGCCGCGACGCCAGCCTTTATGCAGCGTTTACGCGCGCTGTGTGACGAGCACGGGATCATGCTGATTGCCGATGAAGTGCAGAGCGGCGCGGGGCGTACCGGCACGCTGTTTGCGATGGAGCAGATGGGCGTTGCGCCGGATCTTACCACCTTTGCGAAATCGATCGCGGGCGGCTTCCCGCTGGCGGGCGTCACCGGGCGCGCGGAAGTGATGGATGCCGTCGCTCCAGGCGGTCTGGGCGGCACCTATGCGGGTAACCCGATTGCCTGCGTGGCTGCGCTGGAAGTGTTGAAGGTGTTTGAGCAGGAAAATCTGCTACAAAAAGCCAACGATCTGGGGCAGAAACTGAAAGACGGATTGCTGGCGATAGCCGAAAAACATACTGAGATCGGCGACGTACGCGGGCTGGGAGCGATGATCGCCATCGAGCTGTTTGAAGATGGCGATCACAGCAAACCGGACGCAAAACTCACCGCCGAGATCGTGGCGCGCGCCCGCGATAAGGGCCTGATTCTTCTCTCCTGCGGCCCGTATTACAACGTGCTGCGCATCCTTGTACCGCTCACCATTGAAGACGCTCAGATCCGTCAGGGTCTGGAGATCATCAGCCAGTGTTTTGCAGAGGCGAAGCAGTAGATCCGTACCCATGCCGGAGGCGACGCTGCGCGTCTTGTCCGGCCTACGCGAATCCAGGTCGGATAAAGCGTTTACGCTGCATCCGACAATCTGTACGTGAACAGGAATAAATCTATGTCGGCCGGATAAGGCGGAGCCGCTCTCCGGTAAAAAGAACCAATAACAATTACACGCGTGACCCGACGCGGGAAATGTCGGGGCGCTCTCCCAAGTGACACACTTTCGAGAGGATTCAGGATGGGGCAATCATCGCAACCACATGAGTTAGGCGGCGGGCTGAAGTCACGCCACGTCACCATGTTGTCTATTGCCGGTGTTATCGGCGCAAGTCTGTTTGTCGGTTCCAGCGTCGCCATCGCCGAAGCGGGCCCGGCGGTATTACTGGCCTATCTGTTCGCCGGATTACTGGTGGTTATGATTATGCGGATGTTGGCGGAAATGGCGGTTGCCACGCCCGACACGGGTTCGTTTTCCACCTATGCAGATAAAGCTATTGGTCGTTGGGCGGGCTATACCATCGGCTGGTTGTACTGGTGGTTTTGGGTACTGGTTATCCCGCTGGAAGCCAACATCGCCGCCATGATCCTGCACTCGTGGGTTCCAGGCATTCCCATCTGGTTATTTTCCCTCGTCATTACCCTCGCCTTAACTGGCAGTAATTTATTAAGCGTTAAAAACTACGGCGAATTTGAGTTCTGGCTGGCGCTGTGCAAAGTCATCGCTATCCTGGCCTTTATTTTCCTTGGTGCAGTCGCAATTAGCGGTTTTTACCCTTATGCCGAAGTGAGCGGGATCTCAAGATTGTGGGATAGCGGCGGCTTTATGCCCAACGGCTTCGGCGCGGTATTAAGCGCGATGTTGATCACCATGTTCTCGTTTATGGGCGCAGAAATTGTCACCATTGCCGCCGCGGAATCCGACACGCCGGAAAAACATATTGTCCGCGCTACCAACTCGGTTATCTGGCGTATTTCTATCTTCTATTTGTGCTCTATTTTTGTCGTCGTGGCATTAATACCGTGGAATATGCCGGGGCTGAAAGCCGTTGGATCTTATCGCTCGGTTCTGGAATTACTCAATATTCCCCATGCGAAATTAATCATGGACTGCGTGATATTACTTTCCGTAACCAGCTGTCTGAACTCGGCGCTGTATACCGCTTCCAGAATGCTCTACTCCTTAAGCCGTCGCGGTGATGCTCCCGCGGTAATGGGTAAAATCAACCGCAGTAAAACCCCGTATGTGGCGGTATTACTCTCGACCGGTGCGGCATTTTTAACGGTGGTGGTGAATTATTACGCGCCTGCGAAAGTGTTTAAATTTCTGATCGACAGCTCCGGCGCTATCGCCCTGCTGGTTTATTTAGTCATCGCCGTTTCACAATTGCGGATGCGCAAAATTCTGCGAGCAGAAGGAAGCGAAATTCGCCTGCGGATGTGGCTTTATCCGTGGCTCACCTGGCTGGTCATCGGCTTTATTACCTTTGTGTTGGTAGTGATGCTATTCCGCCCGGCGCAACAGTTAGAAGTGATCTCCACCGGCTTATTAGCGATAGGGATTATCTGTACCGTGCCAATTATGGCTCGCTGGAAAAAGCTGGTATTGTGGCAAAAAACACCCGTTCATAATACGCGCTAATAATGATCAGGAGTCACACCATGACCATTACGTCTCTGGATGGCTATCGCTGGCTGAAGAACGATATTATTCGCGGAAACTTTCAACCGGATGAAAAATTACGGATGAGTTTGCTGACATCGCGTTATGCACTTGGCGTTGGGCCGTTGCGGGAAGCGCTTTCGCAACTGGTAGCAGAACGACTGGTCACGGTGGTGAATCAAAAAGGGTATCGGGTGGCGTCTATGTCAGAGCAGGAGCTGCTCGATATTTTCGACGCCCGCGCCAATATGGAAGCGATGCTGGTCAGTCTGGCGATTGCCCGCGGTGGCGATGAATGGGAGGCAGACGTTCTCGCAAAAGCGCATCTGCTCAGTAAGCTGGAGGCCTGTGACGCCAGTGAGAAAATGCTTGATGAGTGGGATCTGCGTCATCAGGCATTTCATACTGCAATTGTGGCAGGCTGTGGTTCTCACTATTTGCTGCAAATGCGTGAACGGTTGTTTGATCTGGCGGCGCGCTATCGATTTATCTGGCTGCGGCGAACAGTGCTTTCGGTGGAAATGCTGGAAGATAAACGCGATCAGCACCAGACCCTGACTGCGGCGGTACTGGCGCGAGATACCGCGCGCGCCAGTGAGTTAATGCGCCAGCATTTACTGACGCCAATTCCCATTATCCAGCAGGCAATGGCTGGCAATTAACTACTCTTCAGGAATACGCAACACTTGCCCCGGGTAAATTTTATCCGGGCTTTTGAGCATCGGTTTATTCGCTTCGAAGATTTTATTGTACAGATTGGCGTTACCGTAGACCTGTTTGGAAATGGCACTCAAAGTGTCGCCAGACTTAACGGTATAAAACTGGCTGGCAGTGGCTGGTGTCACCGTTTTCACCTGATCATCGACACTGGCAATACCGGAAATATTTCCCACCGCAACAAGGATTTTCTCCTTTGCCTCCTGACTCAGGCCATCACCCGTGACCGTCGCTTTGCCGTCGGCGATTTGAATGTTCACTTTATCGGCATCAGGTATACCGGTTTTGTTCAGATGCTCCTGCACCTTCTTCGCCTGATCGTCTTTATCGTGCTGACCTGTAACCGCGTCCCAGAGTTTTTCTCCGGCATCTTTCACAAAATTGAACAGACCCATAGCTACCTCATTCGTTAACGGAAACACTCAGAAAGTGTAGCAGAGGAACGCGGCGCGTTAACGCCGCGGGGGTGAACACAGGTTTAATCGCGGGTTTGCACCCAGAACGCGTGAATCAAACCGGGGATATACCCAAGCAGTGTCAGCAGAATATTAATAATGAACGCCCAACCGAACCCTTTACCGAGCAGCACGCCGAGCGGCGGCAGAATGATGGTGATGACGATTCTCCAGAAACCCATATGTACTCCCTATAAGAAAATTACTCATTGTTTAAAAAGAGATTTTATCTCTTAAGCGTAGTAATTTTAGCGGAGCCTGCCAGTTTCAGCTTACGCTTTTACTCTCATTTACGCTGCTGATGCTGGTATATGTTGCATTTTTAGTTTAGAGTTTACTTAATTTAGAAAACACTTAAATAACTATGACTGAACTCGCGCAATTACAGGCCAGTGCCGAACAGGCAGCGGCCTTATTGAAAGCAATGAGCCACCCTAAACGGTTGCTGATTCTGTGCATGCTTAGCGGTTCCCCCGGCACGAGCGCGGGAGAGCTGACGCGCATTACCGGACTGAGTGCCTCTGCAACATCACAGCATCTCGCTCGTATGCGGGACGAAGGGCTTATCGACAGCCAACGGGATGCCCAACGCATTCTATATTCCATTAAAAATGAGGCGGTAAATGCCATTATCGCCACCCTTAAAAATGTCTATTGTCCGTAAGGAGTCACTATGGCTTTGACAACCATTTCGCCGCATGATGCACAAGAATTAATCGCACGCGGCGCAAAGTTAATCGATATTCGTGACGCTGATGAATATCTTCGTGAACATATTCCTGAAGCAGATCTGGCTCCATTATCCGTGCTCGAACAGTCAGGTCTTCCGGCTAAATTACGTCGCGAGCAAATTATATTCCACTGCCAGGCAGGTAAACGCACCAGTAATAACGCCGATAAATTAGCAGCGATTGCCGCCCCCGCAGAAATCTTTTTACTCGAAGATGGGATTGATGGCTGGAAAAAAGCAGGATTGCCAGTAGCGGTAAATAAATCTCAACCCTTGCCGTTAATGCGCCAGGTGCAGATCGCCGCAGGTGGTTTAATATTAATCGGCGTTGTACTGGGTTATACCGTAAATAGCGGTTTCTTCTTATTAAGCGGCTTTGTTGGTGCCGGGTTACTGTTTGCAGGAATTAGCGGTTTTTGTGGGATGGCAAGGTTGTTAGATAAGATGCCTTGGAACCAACGAGCTTGAGAAGCGACGCCGGACGCGCCATAGCAGCGACATCCGGCCTCAGTAATTAGATCAGGAAATCGTCGAGAGATTTACCTTCTGCCAGCGCCTGAGCGATTGGCTTCGGTGTACGGCCCTGACCGGTCCAGGTTTTAGTTTCACCGTTAACATCGGTGAATTTATATTTTGCCGGACGCGGCTGGCGTTTTTTACCAGCGCGTGGTGCAGCAGCAGAGCTATTACCCAATAACTCTTCCGGGTTAATTCCGTCAGCTTTCATCAGCTCCAGCCAGGTACTAATTTTTTCCTGGCGCTCTGCCAGTTCACGCTGCTGCTGTTCTTCTTCTTCACGTCTTTCTTTAGTGACAACCCTGAATTTTTCGAGCATTTCTTCAAGAACGTCAATGGAGAATTCGCGAGCCATCGCACGGAGAGTGCGAATGTTATTTAAACTTTGTAACATTACGGACATAATAAAGAAAACCTTTTAACGCCAAAACAAAAAAGTATTTCGTCGCGTAGTGTAAGCGATCACTTATTATATTTCCACAAAATTTAATCTATTTACAGTCCTGCGCGAGATTATTTCAGCTGTTATTTTCTGAAACTCTCAGAATAATTTCAAGATTATATATTAGCCATTTTGATGAGTAATTTAGGTTATTTGTGAGCAGAGCGGCGCTCTCTGCTCGCTAATTCCGCAAGCCTGACAAAACCAAAGTGAATAAAAATGCAACTCAACAGAATAAAAGAAAACATCTATCACTGGTGCTTTCTGCTGTCAATGTACATTATCTGGCATAAAAAATGCTGAAAATGACCCGGTCACGACATACACCGAATTCTCTACGCTTATAGCGTTACCTCCCCCCAAACCTTCATGAGTGAAAATAAAGGTAAACACATATCCAATTGATTTAATTAAAAATAAATCATATTGGCATGTAAAAATCCACAATGTACAAAAAACGCGCCGTTACGGAATATTTTATCTACAAAAACAGATTAAATAAAAATTTTTCACTAATTGATTAGTCATAGCCAGCGATATACGCTATGCGAAAATGCAGATGGCAATGAGATCCACTGCTTTCATCTCCATTCACATCCCATTACGCTTTTATTAAGGAGCATTAGCATGTTCTCACCGCAGTCACGCTTGCGTCATGCAGTTGCAGATACGTTCGCGATGGTTGTTTACTGTTCTGTCGTGAACATGTGTATTGAAGTTTTCCTCTCCGGAATGAGCTTCGAACAGTCTTTTTATTCCAGATTGGTAGCGATTCCGGTGAACATCTTAATTGCATGGCCATACGGTATGTACCGCGATCTGTTTATGCGCGCAGCACGCAAAGTTAGCCCGTCGGGCTGGATAAAAAATCTGGCGGATATCATGGCTTATGTGACGTTCCAGTCACCGGTGTATGTGGCGATCTTGTTAGTGGTGGGCGCAGACTGGCATCAGATTATGGCGGCGGTCAGTTCAAACATCGTTGTTTCGATGTTGATGGGGGCGGTTTATGGCTACTTCCTCGATTATTGCCGCCGACTGTTTAAAGTCAGCCGTTACCAGCAGGTAAAAGCCTGAGCCTTCTTTTCGCGACTGGCATCGCCAGTCGCGTCTTTAACTGGCTTCGCCAAATAAACCATTCAAATAACGTTCAAGCGCAACACGCGAACTAAAGCCATGCGGGATACCGTAATGCTCATGACGTTCACCCGCTAAATAGAGCGGAAATTGTTGATAATGATCGCAAGTTTTAATATCGGAAGCGGGTTCAGCCAGTGTTGAACTACGTTCTTTTAATGTTGGATGAATCACCAGGGCGGTACGTCCCATTCGCGCTTCGCGATTAACATAGACATAATTTTCCCCACGGCGGTAACCATAAGCTTTCTGGGTTACCACATCGACAGTAAAACCGACTTTTTCAAGTACGCGCGCCACCTCGTCTGGTCGTAAATACATATTTGATCCTCGTTATTATCAACCGCGGGCCTACCTTACCTGATTGCGCATTCACAACGCTTTCAGAAAAGTCCATAAAGCCGCGATGAACCTCAGTTAAGAAAATTATGGTCTACACTGAAAATTACATCGAATTCTAATGGGGGATCATATGTTTAACCGACCGAACCGCAACGACGTTGATGATGGCGTGCAGGATATCCAGAATGATGTCAATCAATTAGCTGACAGTCTCGAATCTGTATTGAAGTCCTGGGGCAGCGACGCCAAAGGGGAAGCCGAAGCCGCTCGTGGTAAAGCGCAGGCTCTACTGAAAGAAACCAGGGCGCGAATGCATGGTCGTACTCGCGTCCAGCAAGCCGCGCGCGATGCCGTTGGCTGCGCGGATTCTTTTGTTCGTGAAAGACCCTGGTGTAGCGTGGGTACAGCAGCTGCGGTAGGTATTTTTATCGGCGCACTGTTAAGCATGCGCAAATCGTAGTGCAATAATGATAATAAATACGCGTCTTTGACCCCGAAGCCTGGCTTCGGGGTTTCTTTTTGCCTGGTGAATCACAAAAATCCCCCTACCCCGTCACGCTCATACCCAGGGTAATTTCGACCACTATTTGCTATATATTGTGTGGTTGAATCTTTTTTCAACTACATCTAGTATCTCTGTATCAACAGAGAGACAACCCGACGCGTATCATCGCGCCGTATCTTCATTTTAAACGGAAATACGAATCATGCGCATTACTATTTACACTCGTAACGATTGCGTTCAGTGCCACGCCACCAAACGGGCGATGGAAAACCGGGGCTTTGATTTTGAAATGATTAATGTCGATCGCGTTCCTGAAGCGGCAGAAGCGCTGCGTGCTCAGGGCTTTCGTCAGTTGCCGGTTGTGATTGCAGGCGATCTTAGCTGGTCTGGCTTCCGCCCGGACATGATCAACCGTCTGCATCCAGCACCACACGCGGCCAGTGCATGAGCCAGCTCGTCTACTTCTCCAGTAGCTCCGAAAATACGCAGCGTTTTATCGAACGTTTAGGACTGCCCGCGGTGCGCATCCCGCTCAATGAGCGGGAACGGATTCAGGTAGACGAGCCTTACATCCTGATCGTGCCCTCTTACGGCGGCGGCGGTACGGCTGGCGCAGTGCCACGACAGGTCATTCGCTTTTTAAACAACGAGCACAACCGGGTGTTGCTGCGCGGCGTTATTGCTTCGGGTAATCGCAACTTTGGTGAGGCGTATGGCCGCGCCGGAGATGTGATTGCCCGGAAATGCGGCGTGCCGTGGCTGTACCGCTTTGAACTCATGGGTACGCAAAGCGATATCGAAAACGTTCGTAAAGGAGTAACCGAATTTTGGCAACGACAACCGTAGAACGCCTGACGCAGGAAACGATGGATTATCACGCTCTGAATGCGATGCTTAACCTTTACGATAGCGCAGGTCGCATTCAGTTCGATAAAGATCGCCAGGCAGTAGACGCCTTTATAACGACGCATGTGCGTCCGAACAGTGTGGCCTTCAGTAGCCAGCAGCAGCGCCTGAACTGGCTGGTTAACGAAGGTTACTATGATGAAAGCGTCCTTAATCGCTACTCTCGCGATTTTGTCATTACGCTGTTTGCCCACGCGCACGCCAGCGGGTTTCGTTTCCAGACATTCCTCGGAGCATGGAAGTTTTACACCAGCTATACGTTGAAGACATTCGACGGTAAGCGTTATCTGGAAGATTTTACCGATCGCGTCACGATGGTGGCGCTGACGCTGGCACAAGGCGATGAAACACTGGCGGCGCAGCTCACTGATGAGATGCTGTCAGGACGCTTTCAGCCAGCCACGCCGACATTCCTCAACTGCGGTAAGCAGCAGCGCGGCGAACTGGTTTCCTGTTTTCTACTGCGTATTGAAGACAATATGGAGTCGATTGGCCGGGCGGTAAATTCCGCACTGCAACTGTCGAAACGCGGCGGCGGCGTGGCATTTTTGCTGTCGAATCTGCGGGAAGCGGGCGCGCCAATTAAACGTATTGAAAATCAATCTTCTGGCGTGATTCCGGTGATGAAAATGCTGGAAGACGCATTTTCCTATGCCAACCAGCTCGGCGCGCGTCAGGGTGCTGGCGCAGTCTATTTACATGCCCATCATCCCGATATTCTGCGTTTTCTCGATACGAAACGGGAAAATGCCGACGAGAAAATCCGCATTAAAACACTGTCGCTGGGCGTGGTGATCCCGGATATCACTTTCCATCTGGCAAAAGAGAATGCGCAGATGGCACTGTTTTCGCCTTATGACGTTGAGCGGGTTTATGGCAAGCCGTTTGCTGATATCGCCATCAGTGAACACTATGCCGAACTGGTTGCCAATGAACGCATCCGCAAAAAATACCTCAACGCCCGTGATTTCTTCCAGCGACTGGCAGAAATCCAGTTTGAGTCCGGCTATCCCTACATCATGTATGAAGACACGGTTAACCGTGCTAACCCTATCGCCGGGCGCATAAATATGAGCAATCTCTGCTCAGAAATTTTGCAGGTTAACAGCGCCTCAGAGTATGACGAGAATCTCGACTATGCCCGCACAGGCCATGATATTTCCTGCAATTTAGGTTCGTTGAATATTGCCCACACCATGGATTCCCCCGACTTTGCCCGCACGGTAGAGACTGCCGTGCGCGGTTTAACGGCAGTATCAGATATGAGTCATATCCGCAGCGTGCCGTCCATCGAAGCCGGAAATGCCGCCTCGCACGCCATCGGACTGGGGCAGATGAATTTACACGGTTATCTGGCGCGAGAAGGCATCGCTTATGGATCGCCGGAAGCACTGGATTTCACCAATCTCTATTTCTATACCATCACCTGGCACGCACTGCGTACCTCGATGTTGCTGGCGCGCGAACGCAGTGAAACCTTCGCCGGGTTCAAACAGTCACGCTATGCCAATGGTGAATATTTCAGCCAATATCTGCAAGGGAACTGGCAGCCGAAAACGGCGAAAGTTGGCGAACTGTTTGCCCGTAGCGGTATTACGTTACCTACCCGTGAGATGTGGGCGCAGCTGCGCGACGACGTGATGCGCTATGGCATATACAACCAGAATCTCCAGGCGGTGCCGCCAACAGGTTCCATCTCTTATATCAACCATGCCACGTCGAGTATTCATCCGATTGTGGCGAAAGTAGAGATACGCAAAGAGGGCAAAACAGGACGCGTTTACTACCCTGCCCCGTTTATGACTAACGAAAATCTGGCGCTGTATCAGGACGCTTACGAAATCGGCGCAGAAAAGATCATCGACACCTACGCGGAAGCGACTCGCCATGTCGATCAGGGGCTGTCGCTGACGCTATTTTTCCCCGATACCGCCACCACTCGCGATATCAACAAAGCGCAGATTTACGCCTGGCGCAAGGGTATCAAAACGCTCTATTACATCCGCCTGCGTCAGATGGCGCTGGAAGGCACTGAAATTGAAGGCTGCGTCTCGTGTGCACTTTAAGGAATATCTATGAAACTCTCTCGTATCAGCGCCATCAACTGGAACAAGATATCTGACGATAAAGATCTGGAGGTGTGGAATCGCCTGACCAGCAATTTCTGGCTACCAGAAAAGGTGCCGCTGTCGAACGATATTCCTGCATGGCAGACATTAAGTGTCGTAGAACAACAACTGACGATGCGCGTTTTTACTGGCCTGACGCTGCTCGACACGCTGCAAAATGTTATCGGCGCGCCTTCGCTGTTGCCCGATGCACTCACGCCTCATGAAGAAGCGGTATTATCGAATATCAGCTTTATGGAAGCGGTTCATGCCCGCTCTTACAGTTCGATTTTCTCGACGCTGTGCCAGACCAAAGATGTCGATGCCGCCTACGCCTGGAGTGAAGAAAACGCACCGTTGCAGCGAAAAGCTCAGATTATTCAGCAACATTATCGCGGGGATGATCCGCTGAAAAAGAAAATCGCCAGTGTGTTTCTTGAATCTTTTTTGTTCTATTCCGGTTTCTGGCTGCCGATGTATTTTTCCAGCCGCGGAAAGCTAACCAATACCGCAGACCTGATCCGTCTGATTATCCGCGATGAAGCAGTCCACGGTTATTACATCGGCTATAAATATCAGAAAAACATGGAAAAGATCTCCCAGGCACAACGTGAAGAGTTGAAGAGTTTCGCCTTCGATTTGTTGCTGGAACTTTATGACAACGAGTTGCAATACACCGATGAGCTGTACGCCGAAACCCCGTGGGCTGACGATGTGAAAGCGTTTCTCTGTTACAACGCCAATAAGGCGTTGATGAATCTGGGCTACGAACCGTTATTTCCCGCAGAAATGGCGGAAGTGAATCCGGCAATCCTCGCCGCGCTTTCGCCGAATGCCGATGAAAATCACGATTTCTTTTCCGGTTCAGGCTCTTCATATGTGATGGGAAAAGCGGTCGAAACAGAAGATGAAGACTGGAATTTCTGAGGGTGTTATTTTTCAAAAATATCACTACCCGCAGCAGGGAAATAATTCCCGCCAAATAGCTTTTTATCACGCAAATAATTTGTGGTGATCTACACTGACACTCTGTTGCATTATTCGCCTGAAACCACAATATTCAGGCGTTTTTTCGCTATCTTTGACAAAAAATATCAACTTTTCTCGATTTGCTCTCAGCCCTTATATCATGGGAAATTCCGGCGATTTGCTCACATCAATATTCATGCCACATTTGCCATCAGGGGTTGCCTCAGATTCTCAGTATGTTAGGGTAGAAAAAAGTGACTATTTCCATTGGGTAATGTATCGACATAAACAAATAACAGGAATCTTTCTATTGCATGGCAATTAAATTAGAAATTAAAAATCTTTATAAAATATTTGGTGAGCATCCACAGCGAGCTTTCAAATATATCGAACAAGGACTTTCAAAAGAACAAATTCTGGAAAAAACTGGGCTATCGCTTGGCGTAAAAGACGCCAGTCTGGCCATTGAAGAAGGCGAGATATTTGTCATCATGGGATTATCCGGTTCGGGTAAATCCACAATGGTACGCCTTCTCAATCGCCTGATTGAACCCACCCGCGGGCAAGTGCTGATTGATGGTGTGGATATTGCCAAAATATCCGACGCCGAACTCCGTGAGGTGCGCAGAAAAAAGATTGCGATGGTCTTCCAGTCCTTTGCCTTAATGCCGCATATGACCGTGCTGGACAATACTGCATTCGGTATGGAATTGGCCGGAATTAATGCCGAAGAACGCCGGGAAAAAGCCCTTGATGCACTGCGTCAGGTCGGGCTGGAAAATTATGCCCACAGCTACCCGGATGAACTCTCTGGCGGGATGCGTCAACGTGTGGGATTAGCCCGCGCGTTAGCGATTAATCCGGATATATTATTAATGGACGAAGCCTTCTCAGCACTCGATCCATTAATTCGCACCGAGATGCAGGATGAGCTGGTAAAATTACAGGCGAAACATCAGCGCACCATTGTCTTTATTTCCCACGATCTCGATGAAGCTATGCGTATTGGCGACCGAATTGCCATTATGCAAAATGGTGAAGTGGTACAGGTCGGCACACCGGATGAAATTCTCAATAATCCGGCGAATGATTATGTCCGTACCTTCTTCCGTGGCGTCGATATTAGTCAGGTATTCAGTGCGAAAGATATTGCTCGCCGGACACCGAACGGCTTAATCCGTAAAACCCCCGGCTTCGGCCCGCGTTCGGCACTGAAATTATTGCAGGATGAAGATCGCGAATATGGCTACGTCATCGAACGCGGTAATAAGTTTGTCGGCGCAGTGTCTATCGATTCGCTTAAAACCGCGTTAACGCAGCAGCAAGGTCTTGATGCGGCGCTGATTGATGCGCCATTAGCGGTCGATGCGCAAACGCCTCTTAGCGAGTTGCTCTCTCATGTCGGACAGGCTCCCTGTGCGGTGCCCGTGGTCGACGAGGACCAACAGTATGTCGGCATCATTTCGAAAGGAATGCTGCTGCGCGCTTTAGATCGTGAGGGGGTAAATAATGGCTGATCAAAATAATCCGTGGGATACCACGCCAGCGGCGGACAGTGCCGCACAGTCCGCAGACGCCTGGGGTACACCGGCTGCTGCACCGACTGACGGCGGTGGTGCTGACTGGCTGACCAGTACGCCTGCGCCAAACGTCGAGCATTTTAATATTCTCGATCCGTTCCATAAAACGCTGATCCCGCTCGACAGTTGGGTCACTGAAGGGATCGACTGGGTCGTTACCCATTTCCGTCCCGTCTTCCAGGGCGTGCGCGTTCCGGTTGATTATATCCTCAACGGTTTCCAGCAATTGCTGCTGGGTATGCCCGCTCCGGTGGCGATTATCGTTTTCGCTCTCATCGCCTGGCAAATTTCCGGTGTCGGAATGGGCGTGGCGACGCTGGTTTCGCTGATTGCCATCGGCGCAATCGGTGCCTGGTCACAGGCAATGGTTACTCTGGCGCTGGTGCTAACCGCCCTGCTGTTCTGTATCGTCATCGGTTTGCCGTTGGGGATCTGGCTGGCGAGAAGTCCACGAGCGGCGAAAATTATTCGTCCACTGCTTGATGCCATGCAGACCACGCCAGCGTTTGTTTATCTGGTACCAATCGTCATGCTGTTTGGTATCGGTAACGTGCCGGGCGTAGTGGTGACGATCATCTTTGCTCTGCCGCCGATTATCCGTCTGACAATTCTGGGGATTAACCAGGTTCCGGCGGATCTGATTGAAGCCTCGCGCTCATTCGGTGCCAGCCCGCGCCAGATGCTGTTCAAAGTTCAGTTACCGCTGGCGATGCCGACCATTATGGCGGGCGTTAACCAGACGCTGATGCTGGCCCTTTCTATGGTGGTCATCGCCTCGATGATTGCAGTCGGCGGGCTGGGTCAGATGGTACTTCGCGGTATCGGTCGTCTGGATATGGGGCTTGCCACCGTTGGCGGCGTCGGGATTGTGATCCTCGCCATTATCCTCGACCGCCTGACGCAGGCCGTTGGGCGCGACTCACGCAGTCGCGGCAACCGTCGCTGGTACACCACTGGCCCTATTGGTTTGCTGACCCGCCCATTCATTAAGTAACTCTGCACTTGCCCGGTGACGCCGGGCATTATCACCCTGCCAAAAAAAGGAATAACAATGCGACATAGCGTACTTTTTGCGACAGCGTTTGCCACGCTTATCTCTACACAAACTTTTGCTGCCGATCTGCCGGGCAAAGGCATTACTGTTAATCCAGTTCAGAGCACCATCACTGAAGAAACCTTCCAGACGCTGCTGGTCAGTCGTGCACTGGAGAAATTAGGTTATACCGTCAATAAACCCAGCGAAGTGGATTACAACGTTGGCTACACCTCGCTTGCTTCCGGCGATGCAACCTTCACCGCCGTGAACTGGACGCCGCTGCATGACAACATGTACGAAGCTGCCGGTGGCGATAAGAAATTTTATCGTGAAGGAGTATTTGTTAACGGCGCGGCACAGGGTTACCTGATCGATAAGAAAACTGCCGACCAGTACAAAATCACCAACATCGCGCAACTGAAAGATCCGAAGATCGCCAAACTGTTCGATACCAACGGCGACGGTAAAGCGGATTTGACTGGCTGTAACCCTGGCTGGGGCTGCGAAGGTGCGATCAACCACCAGCTTGCCGCGTATGGACTGACCAATACCGTGACGCATAATCAGGGGAACTACGCAGCGATGATGGCTGACACCATCAGTCGTTACAAAGAGGGTAAGCCGGTGTTTTACTACACCTGGACGCCGTACTGGGTGAGTAACGAACTGAAACCGGGGAAAGATGTGGTCTGGTTGCAGGTGCCGTTCTCCGCACTGCCGGGCGATAAAAATGCCGATACCAAACTGCCGAATGGCGCGAATTACGGCTTCCCGGTCAGTACCATGCATATCGTTGCCAACAAAGCCTGGGCCGAGAAAAACCCGGCAGCAGCGAAACTGTTTGCCATTATGCAGTTACCAGTGGCAGATATTAACGCCCAGAACGCCATTATGCATGACGGCAAAGCCTCAGAAGGCGATATTCAGGGCCACGTTGATGGCTGGATCAAAGCCCACCAGCAGCAGTTCGATGGCTGGGTGAATGAGGCGCTGGCAGCGCAGAAGTAAATATTGATAACCGCGCAGATAATGCTCATGTGAGTAAAACAATTGCAGCGATGGTTTTAATCCGGCTGAAAATCGATGAGACGTTTTCTGAAGGCCGGGGCGACGCGCAGGGATGCGCGGCGAGGGCGCGTCTTACAGGGATGTTACCTCGCGCCCGTACCCGATAGCCGTAAGAAATAAGTCGAATGTACCGCGTAGCGGCGATTTTGTGCCAAAAGTTTGGGTCGCCAGGGTGGTGGCGACTGAGCCACCCTGGCACGTTCACCAGCAAAATAGTGACAAAGTAGCTATAATCTGGAAGTGAACGTAACATTTGCCTTAGTGGCATATTTCACCTTCAAATACCCTCTCCCCATTACCCGCACATTTTAACAATCTATCTTTCGCCCCATATTCATCAACATCCGCTATTATTGATTTCCAGCTTAATCATCACCTGATGAACAAAAATAATGACTAAACCTAATCATGAGCTTAGCCCGGCACTGATCGTACTGATGTCTATCGCCACCGGTCTGGCGGTCGCCAGCAACTATTACGCCCAGCCATTGCTCGACACCATTGCGCGTAACTTTTCCCTTTCCGCCAGTTCGGCGGGCTTTATTGTTACCGCCGCGCAGTTGGGCTATGCCGCAGGTCTGCTGTTTCTTGTTCCCCTCGGTGATATGTTTGAACGCCGCCGCCTGATTGTCTCGATGACCTTACTGGCAGCGGGCGGTATGTTAATCACTGCCAGCAGTCAGTCACTGGCGATGATGATCCTCGGTACGGCATTAACCGGTTTATTCTCAGTCGTGGCACAAATTCTGGTTCCGCTGGCAGCGACGCTGGCTTCACCGGATAAACGCGGCAAAGTGGTCGGCACCATTATGAGCGGGCTGCTGTTGGGGATCTTGCTGGCACGAACCGTTGCCGGGTTGCTGGCAAACCTCGGCGGCTGGCGCACCGTCTTTTGGGTTGCCTCGGTGTTAATGGCACTGATGGCGCTGGCATTATGGCGTGGTCTGCCACAAATGAAATCAGAAACCCACCTCAACTACCCACAGTTGTTGGGTTCCGTTTTCAGCATGTTTATCAGCGATAAGATCCTGCGCACCCGTGCGTTGCTGGGCTGCCTGACCTTTGCCAACTTCAGCATTCTCTGGACCTCAATGGCCTTTTTGCTTGCCGCTCCACCTTTTAACTACAGCGATGGTGTAATTGGTCTGTTTGGACTTGCGGGAGCTGCCGGAGCGTTGGGTGCTCGTCCGGCGGGCGGTTTTGCCGATAAGGGTAAATCGCACCACACCACTACTTTCGGTCTGCTGCTGCTATTACTTTCATGGCTGGCGATCTGGTTTGGCCACACTTCCGTACTGGCCTTGATTATCGGCATCCTGGTGCTGGATCTCACCGTGCAGGGCGTGCATATCACTAACCAGACGGTAATTTATCGAATACACCCTGATGCGCG
Source organism: Escherichia sp. WS547 (assembly GCF_046486065.1). Classification (NCBI taxonomy): domain Bacteria; kingdom Pseudomonadati; phylum Pseudomonadota; class Gammaproteobacteria; order Enterobacterales; family Enterobacteriaceae; genus Escherichia; species Escherichia sp. WS547. The sequence goes on from NZ_JBJQMA010000015.1 coordinate 56,701, forward strand.
TAATCGCCTGACCGCAGGTTACATGACCAGCTACTTTATTGGCGGTGCCGCCGGTTCGCTAATTTCAGCCTCAGCCTGGCAACATGGCGGTTGGGCTGGCGTTTGTCTGGCTGGCGCGACGATTGCCCTGGTTAACTTACTGGTCTGGTGGCGAGGTTTTCATCGTCAGGAAGCCGCAAATTAAGCAATCAGCAACCGTTTTCGTGGCTTTACACTTATAAGGGTGTTAAGAAGCCCATCAGTCTGATAAGGTTAAGATATTCATTCAGTCTATTTATAATATTAACAATCGTTAAGCGTACACTCTATGGAAAGCCCTACTCCACAGCCTGCTCCTGGTTCGGCGACCTTCATGGAAGGATGCAAAGACAGTTTACCGATTGTTATTAGTTATATTCCGGTGGCCTTTGCGTTCGGTCTGAATGCGACCCGTCTGGGATTCTCTCCTCTCGAAAGCGTTTTTTTCTCCTGCATCATTTATGCAGGCGCGAGCCAGTTCGTCATTACCGCGATGCTGGCAGCCGGGAGTAGTTTGTGGGTTGCTGCACTGACCGTCATGGCAATGGATGTTCGCCATGTTTTGTATGGCCCGTCACTGCGTAGCCGTATTATTCAGCGTCTGCAAAAATCGAAAACCGCCCTGTGGGCATTTGGCCTGACGGATGAGGTTTTTGCCGCCGCAACCGCAAAACTGGTACGCAATAATCGCCGCTGGAGCGAGAACTGGATGATCGGCATTGCCTTCAGTTCATGGTCATCGTGGGTATTTGGTACGGTAATAGGGGCATTCTCCGGCAGCGGCTTGCTGCAAGGATATCCCGCCGTTGAAGCAGCATTAGGTTTTATGCTTCCGGCACTCTTTATGAGTTTCCTGCTCGCCTCTTTCCAGCGCAAACAATCTCTTTGCGTTACCGCAGCGTTAGTTGGTGCCCTTGCAGGCGTAACGCTATTTTCTATTCCCGTCGCCATTCTGGCAGGCATTGTCTGTGGCTGCCTCACTGCGTTAATCCAGGCATTCTGGCAAGGAGCGCCCGATGAGCTATGAGGTTCTGCTGCTTGGGTTACTGGTTGGCGCGGCGAATTATTGCTTCCGCTATTTGCCGCTGCGCCTGCGTGTGGGTAATGCCCGCCCAACCAAACGTGGCGCGATAGGCATATTGCTCGACACCATTGGCATCGCCTCGATATGCGCTCTGCTGGTTGTCTCTACCGCACCAGAAGTGATGCACGATACACGCCGTTTCGTGCCCACGCTGGTCGGCTTCGCGGTACTGGGTGCCAGTTTCTATAAAACACGCAGCATTATCATCCCAACACTGCTTAGTGCGCTGGCCTACGGGCTCGCCTGGAAAGTGATGGCGATTATATAACCCACAAGAATCATTTTTCTAAAACAATACATTTACTTTATTTGTCACTGTCGTTACTATATCGGCTGAAATTAATGAGGTCATACCCAAATGGATAGTTCGTTTACGCCCATTGAACAAATGCTAAAATTTCGCGCCAGCCGCCACGAAGATTTTCCTTATCAGGAGATCCTTCTGACCCGTCTTTGCATGCACATGCAAAGCAAGCTGCTGGAGAACCGCAATAAAATGCTGAAGGCTCAGGGGATTAACGAGACGTTGTTTATGGCGTTGATTACGCTGGAGTCTCAGGAAAACCACAGTATTCAGCCTTCTGAATTGAGTTGTGCTCTTGGATCATCCCGTACCAACGCGACGCGTATTGCCGATGAACTGGAAAAACGCGGTTGGATTGAACGTCGTGAAAGCGATAACGATCGCCGCTGCCTGCATCTGCAATTAACGGAAAAAGGTCACGAGTTTTTGCGCGAGGTTTTACCACCGCAGCATAACTGCCTGCATCAACTCTGGTCCGCGCTCAGCACAACAGAAAAAGATCAGCTCGAGCAAATCACCCGCAAATTGCTCTCCCGTCTCGACCAGATGGAACAAGACGGTGTGGTTCTCGAAGCGATGAGCTAACGCGTCATCTCGCTCAAAAATCCAGATTTATAAAAGAAAAAATGACTGGCCAGCATCGCAACATGCTGGCCTTTTTGGCAAGCAGGTCGGCTCAGCCGATGAGTTAAGAAGATCGTGGAGAACAATATGAGCGCAAATGCGGAGACTCAAACCCCGCAGCAACCGGTAAAGAAGAGCGGCAAACGTAAGCGTCTGCTCCTCCTTCTCACCTTGCTCTTTATAATTATTGCCGTAGCGATAGGGATTTATTGGTTTTTGGTACTGCGTCATTTCGAAGAAACCGATGACGCATACGTGGCAGGGAATCAGATTCAAATTATGTCTCAGGTGTCTGGCAGCGTGACGAAAGTCTGGGCCGATAACACCGACTTTGTAAAAGAAGGCGATGTGCTGGTCACCCTCGACCCGACAGATGCTCGCCAGGCGTTTGAAAAAGCCAAAACTGCACTGGCTTCCAGCGTTCGCCAAACCCACCAGCTGATGATTAACAGCAAACAGTTGCAGGCGAATATTGAGGTGCAAAAAATCGCACTCGCGAAAGCACAAAGCGACTACAACCGCCGTGTGCCGCTGGGCAATGCCAACCTGATTGGTCGCGAAGAGCTGCAACACGCCCGCGACGCCGTTACCAGTGCCCAGGCACAACTGGACGTCGCGATTCAACAATACAATGCCAATCAGGCGATGATTCTGGGGACTAAACTGGAAGATCAGCCTGCCGTGCAACAGGCTGCCACCGAAGTACGTAACGCCTGGCTGGCGCTGGAGCGTACTCGTATTGTCAGTCCGATGACCGGTTATGTCTCCCGCCGCGCGGTACAGCCTGGGGCACAAATTAGCCCAACGACGCCGCTGATGGCGGTCGTTCCAGCCACCAATATGTGGGTGGATGCCAACTTTAAAGAGACGCAGATTGCCAATATGCGCATCGGTCAGCCGGTCACCATCACCACCGATATTTACGGCGATGATGTGAAATACACCGGTAAAGTGGTTGGTCTGGATATGGGGACAGGTAGCGCGTTCTCACTGCTTCCGGCGCAAAATGCGACTGGTAACTGGATCAAAGTCGTTCAGCGTCTGCCTGTTCGTATTGAACTGGACCAGAAACAGCTCGAGCAATACCCGCTGCGTATCGGTTTGTCCACGCTGGTGAGCGTCAATACCACTAACCGTGACGGTCAGGTACTGGCAAATAAAGTACGTTCCACACCGGTAGCGGTAAGCACCGCGCGTGAAATCAGCCTGGCACCTGTCAATAAACTGATCGACGATATCGTAAAAGCTAACGCTGGCTAATCCAGAGGTGCGTGTGATGCAACAGCAAAAACCGCTGGAAGGCGCGCAACTGGTCATTATGACGATTGCGCTGTCACTGGCGACATTCATGCAGGTGCTGGACTCCACCATTGCTAACGTGGCGATCCCCACTATCGCCGGGAATCTGGGCTCATCGCTCAGCCAGGGAACGTGGGTAATCACTTCTTTCGGGGTGGCGAATGCCATCTCGATCCCGCTTACCGGCTGGCTGGCAAAGCGCGTCGGGGAAGTGAAACTGTTCCTCTGGTCAACCATCGCCTTTGCTATTGCGTCGTGGGCGTGTGGTGTCTCCAGCAGCCTGAATATGCTGATCTTCTTCCGCGTGATTCAGGGGATTGTCGCCGGACCGTTGATCCCGCTTTCGCAAAGTCTATTGCTGAATAACTACCCGCCAGCCAAACGCTCGATCGCGCTGGCGTTGTGGTCAATGACGGTGATTGTCGCGCCAATTTGCGGCCCGATCCTCGGCGGTTATATCAGCGATAATTACCACTGGGGCTGGATATTCTTCATCAACGTGCCAATTGGCGTGGCGGTGGTGTTGATGACACTGCAAACCCTGCGCGGACGCGAAACCCGCACCGAACGGCGGCGGATTGATGCCGTGGGGCTGGCACTGCTGGTTATTGGTATAGGCAGCCTGCAGATTATGCTCGACCGCGGTAAAGAGCTGGACTGGTTCTCATCACAGGAAATTATCATCCTTACCGTGGTGGCAGTGGTGGCTATCTGCTTCCTGATTGTCTGGGAGCTGACCGACGATAACCCGATAGTCGATCTGTCGTTGTTTAAGTCGCGCAACTTCACCATCGGCTGCTTGTGTATCAGCCTCGCGTATATGCTCTACTTCGGCGCGATTGTTCTGCTGCCGCAGTTGTTGCAGGAGGTCTACGGTTACACGGCAACGTGGGCAGGTCTAGCCTCTGCGCCGGTAGGAATTATTCCGGTGATCCTGTCGCCGATTATCGGCCGCTTCGCGCATAAACTGGATATGCGGCGGCTGGTAACCTTCAGCTTTATTATGTATGCCGTCTGCTTCTACTGGCGTGCCTATACCTTTGAACCAGGTATGGATTTTGGCGCGTCGGCCTGGCCGCAGTTTATCCAGGGTTTTGCGGTGGCCTGCTTCTTTATGCCGCTGACCACCATTACGCTGTCTGGTTTGCCACCGGAACGACTGGCGGCAGCATCGAGCCTCTCCAACTTTACGCGAACGCTGGCGGGGTCTATCGGCACGTCGATAACCACAACCATGTGGACCAACCGCGAGTCGATGCACCATGCGCAGTTGACTGAGTCGGTAAACCCGTTCAACCCGAATGCCCAGGCGATGTACAGTCAACTGGAAGGGCTTGGGATGACGCAACAGCAGGCATCAGGCTGGATTGCCCAGCAGATCACCAATCAGGGGCTGATTATTTCCGCCAATGAGATCTTCTGGATGTCAGCCGGGATATTCCTCGTCTTGCTGGGGCTGGTGTGGTTTGCTAAACCGCCATTTGGCGCAGGTGGCGGCGGAGGTGGTGCGCACTAAGTACAACTAAGCCAGTTCATTTGAACTGGCTTTTTTCAATTAATTGTGAAGATAGTTTACTGACTAGATGTGCAGTTCCTGCAACTTCTCTTTCGGCAGCGCCAGTTCTTCGTTGCTGTTGATGCGTACGTCACGTTCCAGAATGCTACGCGCAATATCCTGTGCTTCCTGCAACGAGTGCATCTGGTAAGTGCCACACTGGTAGACGTTCAGTTCCGGGATCTGATTCTGATCCTGCACTTTCAGCACGTCTTCCATTGCCGCTTTCCAGGCATCAGCGACACGCTGCTCATCTGGCGTACCAATCAGACTCATATAAAAACCGGTGCGGCAGCCCATTGGCGAGATATCGATAATCTCTACACCATTACCGTTAAGATGGTTACGCATAAAACCAGCAAACAGGTGCTCCAGGGTATGGATCCCTCTTTCTGGCATCACTTCTTTGTTCGGCACGCAGAAGCGCAGATCGAACACGGTGATTGCGTCGCCATGCGGGGTGTTCATTGTTTTCGCCACCCGAACTGCAGGCGCTTCCATCCGGGTATGATCGACTGTGAAGCTATCTAACAACGGCATTTAGCCACCTCCGGTAATTTTTTTAAAAATTTTCTGAACTCTTTCTTCCCAGGCGAGTCTGAGTATATGAAAGACGCGCATTTGTTATCATCATCCCTGAATTCAGAGATGAAATTTTGGCCACTCACGAGTGGCCTTTTTCTTTTCTGTCAGGCGTGTTTTTCCAGCCACACCGCAAACGGTTCGGTATCAGCGGCTTCCATTTCCTGCTGACGGCGTTCAGACGCCTCGCGCTCGGCTACAAAATCCTCTTCGCGCAGAATTTCCAACGGCTCTTCACGCAGCAGATTACGGTACGCTTCAGCAAACGCTTTGCCTGTTCCGCCAATACCAGTATCAATCATAGACCTTAAGATACGGGCAGAGAAAGTCAGATCGGGATTATCGAAGCAGGCGACCAGTTCATCACACACTTTCTGATACGCTTCGCCGCCGTTAATGCTATCCAGCGTTTGCGCAACGCGTTTCAGATCGCGGAACAGATCTTTACCCACCTGCGGTAACGGGAACTGCGCGGTTTCGCAGCCGATACCCAGCGTCAGGCCCGGTTTGCGACCTTCGAGGATCACCCGGTTCCAGTTAACGCGTGTACAGGCAAGTTCGCGACTGCTCATTTCCGGTGCATCAGCCAGCGCACACCAGACCATAAACAGGTCGAGGAATCGCACCTGCTGTTCATCTACACCAATCGGCGAGAATGGGTTGATGTCCAGCGAACGCACTTCAATATATTCAATGCCGCCACGTAACAGCGCATCAGAAGGCGACTCACCACTGCGGGTAACGCGTTTTGGACGAATCGGCGCGTACAGTTCGTTTTCAATCTGCAGCACATTGCTGTTGATTTGCAGCCGCTTACCGTCTTTCTCAATACCAATCTTCGCGTACTCTTCCGATGGCGTTTTGATTGCCTGTTTAAGGCCCGCTACGTACTCGTAAAGATCGTTGAAGGTAATACCAAGATTGCTTTGCGATTTGTTGGTATAGCCAAGATCGCTCAAACGAAGAGAGGTCGCATACGGCAGGTAATACATACCGCACTCGGTTTTCTCAAACGGCAGCGACGTTGGTTTTCCTTGCAGGAAAGAAGAACAAATCGCCGGAGACGCGCCAAACAGATAAGGAATGACCCAACCGAAACGATAGTAATTGCGGATAACGCGGAAATAGCCCGCAGAAATTTTCTCTTTGGCATCAGCGCCCGCGATATCACCACACTTCGCTTGCCAGAATGCCATTGGCAAAGAGAAATTGTAGTGCACGCCGGAAATGGTTTGCATCAGCGCGCCGTAGCGATTTTTCAGCCCTTCACGGTACAGCGTTTTAAAGCGTCCGGTGTTAGAAGTGCCGTACTGTGCCAGTTCGATGTCCTGACCTTCTGCGATGTAGCATGGCATACTTAACGGCCACATCCGCTCATCGCCCATATTGCGCGCCGTATAACGATGCAGATCGCGCATAAAGGTCAGCATATGTTCAATATCACCATCCACTGGTGTAATGAATTCCAGTAATGCTTCCGCAAAATCGGTAGTAATCCATTTGTGCGTCAGTGCGGAACCTAATGCTTCAGGATGACCTGTTGTTGCCAGTCTGCCATCAGCATTAACACGCAAAGTTTCGCGCTCCAGCCCACGCTGTATCCCCTTTAACGCCTGAGGATGTTTTTCCAGCCAGGCCAGCGCCTGTGATACGTCCGGGATCAAATTGACCTCCCGCCTGTCAAAATCGTTTTAATTAGCATAACTGTAATGGTGACCATATGTGCAGGCCTACAATTAGTGCCACCACATCATGCCCTGAACGGTCGCTGCTGCAACTGCAACATAGCGTAACGCTTTACCAAGGCACAAAAAAAAGATTACCGGCCCCCAGGAGATGCGCATCCATCCCGCTAACAGACACAGTAAATCGCCAACCACGGGCATCCAGCTTAATAATAGCGTGACTGCACCATAGCGTTTCAGCCAGCCGGTAGCTTTCTCTTGCCAGCGCGATGTTTTACGCAATGGAAAGAAACGCCCAAGGATAACGTTAGTTAACCCTCCAAGGCTATTACCCATTGTTGCTGTTAAAACTAAAACCCAGGGATGACTGATCCCGGAAAGCAACATTGCCACCAGCACGACTTCGGAGTTGCCGGGTAATAGTGTAGCGCTGAGAAAACTACTGGCAAACAACGAGAAAAGCGATAACGCTTCACTCACAGCAAGCGAACATCCACAGCGTCCATGCCTGCTGCACGGGCCGCCAGAATACCGAAATCGGCATCTTCAAAGACCACACACTGTGTCGGTTGCACGCCCATACGCTGCGCGCACAACAAAAATGTGTCTGGCGCGGGTTTATGGTGTTTGACGTGATCAGCAGCGACGACGGCGTCAAAATAACGGCGTAATCCCAGGTGCGCCAGCAATGCCTCAGCGATGGCGCTTTCACTCCCCGTTCCTACAGCCATTGGGCGACGACCATGCCAGCTTTTCACCACTTCAACAAGAGGAAGCGGCTCGACACTATCCAGCAGCATACTTCTTACTGCTTCTGTTTTTTCACGCGCTAACGCATGCGGGTCGAGATCGGCCTGATTCAGCTCAATAATCGCCTGAGCAATACGCCAGGTGGGCGAGCCATTAAGCGCAATCATCGCCTGAACATCGTACTGAAGACCGTAGTGCCCTAATACTTCGCGCCACGCTTTACGGTGCGTAGGCTCGGTATCCAGGATGGTGCCATCCATATCAAAAATTAAACCTGCATAACGCTCGTACATGGTCTTCTCGCAAGTCGAAAAATATGACGCTACTTTAGCGTAATTGCTTGATTTTGTCGCTGATGGCGAAGGAGAAGAAAATTCAGGAAATGGATAAAGTAGTTATTTAGAAATGAGATATTTTTGAAGGAAATTTGTGGGAGAAGATGGTGCCTGCGGTTAGTACCGCTACCTCTTCGATACCTTCATTGCTGAAGATTACGGAGAATATGGTGCATCCGGGAGGATTCGAACCTCCGACCGCTCGGTTCGTAGCCGAGTACTCTATCCAGCTGAGCTACGGATGCATCGGGAAAACTTATTTTACTGCTGATATTGATACCGCTACTAAAGCCATATCAAATAAGAAAATCCATCTTAACCATCATCACTGATGATTACGGAGAATATGGTGCATCCGGGAGGATTCGAACCTCCGACCGCTCGGTTCGTAGCCGAGTACTCTATCCAGCTGAGCTACGGATGCATCGGGAAATTTATTTTACTGCTGATATTGATACCGCTGCTAAAGCCATATCAAGTAAGAGATGGTGCATCCGGGAGGATTCGAACCTCCGACCGCTCGGTTCGTAGCCGAGTACTCTATCCAGCTGAGCTACGGATGCATCGGGAAACTTACTTTACTGCAGATTTTTTGATACCGCTACTAAAGCCGTATCAAGTAAGAGATGGTGCATCCGGGAGGATTACTCGCCTTGCGGCTCGCCCTTCGGGCCGTTGCTAAAGCAACGTTATCCTCCCTGGTGCCTGCGGTTATTACCGCCACCTCTTCCATACCTTCATCGCTGAAAGTACGTAGAATATGGTGCATCCGGGAGGATTCGAACCTCCGACCGCTCGGTTCGTAGCCGAGTACTCTATCCAGCTGAGCTACGGATGCAAATGGCGGTGAGGCGGGGATTCGAACCCCGGATGCAGCTTTTGACCGCATACTCCCTTAGCAGGGGAGCGCCTTCAGCCTCTCGGCCACCTCACCACACGCCTCTTACGAGTGCTTCGAAGAACTTGTTTATCGCTCATCGTCGCTGCGTGGCGCACATATTACTTTCTGAGACTTATAAGTCAAACAATTTTTCCCACACTTTTATCGTTTGCACACTTCACGCTCAATTAGTCTGTAAAAACGTCAAAAAGAGTGTTTTATCAACAGAAAAACGGAGGTCTGACAGATAGCAGTAATGCAAAAAAATGGAGACTTAAGTTGAATGAACGGGAGTAAAGCGAAAAGACTATAGAGTGAAGGAGAGATTTTGAGGGTGCGTCTCACCGATAAAGATGAGACGCGGAAAGATTAGTAACTGGACTGCTGGGATTTTTCAGCCTGGATACGCTGGTAGATCTCTTCACGGTGAACAGAAACTTCCTTCGGGGCATTTACGCCAATACGTACCTGGTTGCCCTTTACCCCTAAAACTGTCACGGTGACCTCATCCCCAATCATGAGGGTCTCACCAACTCGACGAGTCAGAATCAGCATTCTTTGCTCCTTGAAAGATTAAAAGAGTCGGGTCTCTCTGTATCCCGGCATTATCCATCATATAACGCCAAAAAGTAAGCAATGACAAACACATTACATGTAAGCAGTCATGGCATTACATTCTGTTAAACCTAAGTTTAGCCGATATACACAACTTCAACCTGACTTTATCGTTGTCGATAGCGTTAATGCGAATGCCGTGAAGCGAGTCCACGGCATTGCCTGACGCTTATATTATTGCAATTTCGCGCTGACCCAGCCTTTCACACTGGCTAACGCTGCAGGTAAGGCCGCAGCATCCGTACCACCGGCTTGCGCCATGTCAGGACGTCCACCACCCTTGCCGCCCACCTGCTGAGCGACCATACCAATCAGTTCCCCTGCTTTCACACGATCTGTGACGTCCTTAGATACGCCTGCAATCAGAGAAACCTTACCTTCGGCTACCGTTGCCAGCACGATAATTGTCGACCCCAGCTGATTTTTTAAATCGTCAACCATGGTACGCAACATTTTCGGCTCAACACCGCTAAGCTCGCTAACCAACAGCTTAACACCATTAACATCAATTGCCTTACTGGAAAGATTTGCGCTCTCCTGTGCGGCAGCTTGTTCTTTAAGCTGTTGTAGTTCTTTTTCTAACTGACGCGTACGTTCCAGTACTGAGCGCACTTTATCAGCCAGATTATTGCTATCGCCTTTCAGCAGATGCGCGACTTCGCTTAAGCGATCGCTGTCTGCATGAACGGTGGCGATAGCGCCTTCTCCGGTTACCGCTTCGATACGACGAACGCCTGCAGCAGTACCCGATTCAGAGATGATGCGGAACAGACCAATATCACCGGTGCGGCTGGCGTGAGTACCGCCACACAGCTCGGTGGAGAAATCGCCCATGCTCAGCACGCGTACGCGCTCATCATACTTCTCGCCGAACAGCGCCATCGCACCTTTCGCTTTCGCCGCTTCGAGATCCATGATGTTGGTTTCGATCGGCAAGTTACGGCGAATCTGTGCGTTCACCAGGTCTTCGACCGCACGAATCTCTTCTGGTTTCATCGCTTCGTTGTGTGAGAAGTCGAAGCGCAGCACTTTGTCGTTAACCAGTGAACCTTTCTGCGATACATGAGTACCCAGAACCTGGCGCAGCGCAGCGTGCATCAGGTGCGTTGCGGAGTGATTCAGACGAATACGGGCGCGACGAGCTTCATCAACATCAGCCTGCACCGCGTCGCCCACTTTCAGAGAACCCGCAGCAAGTTTACCGATGTGACCAATCGCCTGGCCGTATTTCTGCGTATCTTCCACCGCAAAGGAGAAGTTAGCGCCTTTCAGTTCGCCTTTATCACCAACCTGACCGCCGGATTCCGCATAGAATGGCGTTTGATCCAGCACGACCACAGCTTCCTGGCCTGCATTGATGGCATCAACCGCTTTACCATCAACAAACAGCGCGGTCACTTTGCCGTTCAGTTCCAGATGGTCATAGCCTTTAAATTCAGATGCGCTGTCAACACGGATCATTGCGTTGTAATCGGCACCAAAGCCGCTGGCTTCGCGCGCGCGACGACGCTGCTCTTCCATTGCTGCTTCGAAACCAGCTTCGTCAACTTTGATGTTGCGCTCACGACAAACATCAGCCGTCAGGTCAACCGGGAAGCCATAGGTGTCGTACAGACGGAAAGCCGTTTCGCCATCCAGCGTATCACCAGAAAGTTTTGCCAGCTCTTCATCCAGCAGCGCCAGACCGCGCTCCAGAGTACGGGCAAACTGCTCTTCTTCAGTCTTCAGCACCTGCTCAACCTGCGCCTGCTGGCGTTTCAGGTCTTCACCCGCAGAGCCCATAACGTCGATCAGCGGACCAACCAGTTTGTAGAAGAAGGTTTCTTTCGCGCCGAGCATATTACCGTGACGCACTGCGCGACGAATGATACGACGCAGTACATAACCACGGTTTTCATTGGACGGCATTACGCCATCCGCGATCAGGAACGCACAAGAACGAATGTGGTCAGCGATTACACGCAGCGATTTGTTGCTCAAATCGGTCGCGCCAGTGACTTTCGCTACCGCCTGGATCAGCGTACGGAACAGGTCGATGTCATAGTTAGAGTTAACGTGTTGCAGCACCGCAGCAATACGCTCCAGACCCATACCGGTATCTACAGACGGCTTCGGCAGCGGTTCCATCGTGCCATCTGCCTGGCGGTTGAACTGCATGAAGACGATGTTCCAGATCTCAATGTAGCGGTCGCCATCTTCTTCCGGACTTCCCGGAGGGCCACCCCAAATGTGGTCGCCGTGATCGTAGAAGATTTCGGTGCACGGGCCGCACGGACCAGTGTCACCCATCTGCCAGAAGTTGTCAGATGCGTATGGCGCACCTTTGTTATCGCCGATGCGAATAATACGTTCGCGCGGGATCCCTACTTCTTTTTCCCAGATTTCGTAGGCTTCGTCGTCGCTTTCATAGACGGTAACCCACAGACGCTCTTTCGGCAGGGCAAACCATTTTTCACTGGTCAGCAGTTCCCATGCAAACTGAATGGCATCGTGTTTGAAATAGTCGCCGAAGCTGAAGTTGCCCAGCATTTCGAAGAAGGTATGGTGACGCGCGGTGTAACCGACGTTTTCCAGGTCGTTGTGTTTACCACCCGCACGCACGCAGCGTTGGGAAGTGGTAGCGCGGGAATAATTACGCTTGTCGAGCCCAAGGAACACATCCTTGAACTGGTTCATCCCGGCGTTGGTAAACAACAAAGTTGGGTCGTTATGGGGTACCAGGGAGCTGCTGGCAACTACCTGATGTCCCTTACTATGGAAAAAGTCGAGAAACGCCTGACGGATCTCAGCGGTGCTCTTGCTCATAATTATCCTGAAATCAAGCTAACGAAATATCGCTACCAGCCGTTGCGTGTCGTTAACCGCCGGGCTGGTAACTGAAAAGTGGGAATAAGATAAGTTTTCTTGACTGGGAAGTAAAATCCCGTATGCGTTCAGTCGGCAAAATTTCGCCAAATATCCTGGATATCTTCCATCAGATAGCCACGATAGAGCAGAAAACGCTGGATCTTAACTTTTTCTGAAAAGACAGTTGGCAAAGGTTCGCCATATTTTCGCGTCGCCTGATCGCGCGCCAGTGCGCACCAGTCGATGTCACATTCACGCATCGCTTTTTCTGTCGCTTCGCGGGAAATACCTTTCTGATTCAGTTCCTGACGAATACGCGCAGGTCCATAACCTTTGCGGCTACGGCTGGCGATAAAGCGCGCAACAAATCGGCTGTCATCGAGATAGCCATGTTCATGGCACCAGGCGATAACGCGCTCGTAATCTTCTGCCGTGGCATCAATCTCTTCCGGGCCATTTTTGCCCATGATCGGTGCCGCGAGTTTACGTCGCAATTCTTGCTCACTGTGATCGCGCACCGCCAGAATGCGTACCGCACGATCCAACAGGCGAGCATATGCCGGGCGACGGGACGTTGATTCTGTCATGGCATATCCTTACAACTTAAAAAAGCAAAAGGGCCGCAGATGCGACCCTTGTGTATCAAACAAGACGATTAAAAATCTTCGTTAGTTTCTGCTACGCCTTCGCTGTCATCTACAGAGAAATCCGGCGTTGAGTTCGGGTTGCTCAGCAGCAACTCACGTACTTTCTTCTCGATCTCTTTCGCGGTTTCCGGGTTATCTTTCAGCCAGGCAGTCGCATTCGCTTTACCCTGACCGATCTTCTCACCTTTGTAGCTGTACCACGCACCTGCTTTCTCGATCAGCTTCTCTTTCACGCCCAGATCAACCAGTTCGCCATAGAAGTTGATACCTTCGCCGTAGAGGATCTGGAATTCAGCCTGTTTAAACGGAGCAGCGATTTTGTTCTTCACCACTTTCACACGGGTTTCGCTACCCACCACGTTTTCGCCCTCTTTCACCGCGCCGATACGACGGATGTCGAGACGAACAGAGGCGTAGAATTTCAGCGCGTTACCACCGGTAGTGGTTTCCGGGTTACCGAACATCACACCAATTTTCATACGGATCTGGTTGATGAAGATCAGCAGCGTGTTGGACTGCTTCAGGTTACCCGCCAGCTTACGCATCGCCTGGCTCATCATACGTGCCGCAAGGCCCATGTGAGAGTCGCCGATTTCGCCTTCGATTTCCGCTTTCGGCGTCAGTGCCGCCACGGAGTCAACGACGATAACGTCTACTGCACCAGAACGCGCCAGGGCGTCACAGATTTCCAGTGCCTGCTCGCCAGTGTCCGGCTGGGAGCACAGCAGGTTGTCGATATCGACGCCCAGTTTACGTGCATAGATTGGGTCCAGCGCGTGTTCAGCATCGATAAACGCACAGGTTTTACCTTCACGCTGCGCTGCGGCGATCACCTGCAACGTCAGCGTGGTTTTACCGGAAGATTCCGGTCCGTAGATTTCGACGATACGGCCCATCGGCAGACCACCTGCCCCAAGCGCGATATCCAGTGAAAGCGAACCGGTAGAGATGGTTTCCACATCCATGGAACGGTCTTCACCCAGGCGCATGATGGAGCCTTTACCAAATTGTTTCTCAATCTGGCCCAGTGCTGCCGCCAACGCTTTCTGTTTGTTTTCGTCGATAGCCATTTTTACTCCTGTCATGCCGGGTAATACCGGATAGTCAATATGTTCTGTTGAAGCAATTATACTGTATGCTCATACAGTATCAAGTGTTTTGTAGAAATTGTTGCCACAAGGTCTGCAATGCATACGCAGTAGCCTGACGACGCACCGCATCACGGTCACCGCTGAAGCATTCCCGCCGGGTAATACCTTCGCCGCGGGCGGTGGCAAAAGCAAACCAGACGGTGCCGACAGGCTTCTCTTCACTGCCGCCATCCGGCCCGGCGATACCACTAATAGACACAGCATAATCAGCACGAGCCGCTTTCAGTGCGCCTATCGCCATTTCCACCACGACAGGTTCGCTCACCGCGCCATGCTGCGCCAGCGTCTCTTCGCGTACACCGATCATTTGCGCTTTCGCTTCGTTACTGTAGGTGACAAATCCGCGTTCAAACCAGGCGGAACTGCCGGCAATATCGGTAATCACTTTCGCTACCCAACCACCGGTACAAGACTCAGCAGTTGTTACGGTTGCGCCACGGGCTTTCAGCGCCTGCCCAACCTGTTCGCTTAACTGCATCAGTTCACTGTCAGTCATCACAACCTCTGTCAGTCAAAAATTTATGCCGGACAAGATAGCACTTTCGTCAGGAAGATGGTGTTGGCGTTGCAATTTTACGAGGAGGATTCAGAAAAAAGCTGATTAGCCAGAGGGAAGCTCACGCTCCCCTCTTGCAAATAGTTACTGCACGCGCGCCAGCGCCACGGCTTGTCCTAACTGCCAGACCGCCATTGCGTAATGGGTGCTGTGGTTATAACGGGTAATGGTGTAGAAGTTCGGCAGACCGTACCAGTACTGGTAACCTGTTCCAACATCCAGACGCAGCAGGCTGGCTTGTTGATGGTTGCCCAGCGGCTGCTGTGGCGTTAAACCTGCCGCGGTAAGCTGCGAAATGCTGTACTTGGTTTTGAAGCCATTTGGCAAGCCTGGAGCCTGACCGTTTGCCATTACCGCGACCTGATCGCCTTTCACCCAGCCGTGCGCTTTGAAATAGTTCGCCACGCTACCGATCGCATCAACCGGATCCCACAGGTTGATATGCCCGTCGCCGCTGAAATCTACCGCATATTGTTTGTAAGACGACGGCATAAACTGTCCGTAGCCCATCGCCCCGGCAAAGGAACCTTTCAGATTGAGCGGATCGTCCTGCTCATCGCGCGCCATCAGCAGGAAAGTTTCCAGCTCGCCAGAGAAATACTCCGCGCGGCGTGGGTAGTTAAATGACAGCGTTGCCAGCGCATCGAGGATACGGGTTTTCCCCATCACGCGCCCCCAGCGGGTTTCAACGCCGATAATCCCGACGATAATTTCCGGCGGTACGCCATACACCTGCCACGCGCGATTCAACGCATCTTCATACTGATTCCAGAAAACCACACCATTCTGCACGTTGTCCGGCGTAATAAATTTTTTGCGATAACGCAGCCATGCGCCGTTCGGACCTGATGGCGGTTTCACCGATGTGGTTGGTGCCTGGTTATCCATCAGCCGCAGTACCGAATCCAGACGTTTCGCCTGAGAGAGAATTTCCTGCAACTGCTGACGATCGAAACCGTGTTTGTTCACCATTTTGTCGATGAACTGCTGGGCATTCGGGTTATTGGCGAAGTCACCGCCCATCTGCATCACATTGTGCTGCGGCTCAAGCAGGAAGCCGCCAGACGGCGTTCCGGTGGTCGTTTCAGTCTCAGTAGGTTTTGGCTTGCTGCTACAGGCGGCAAGCAACACAAAAAGGGGAAGCAATGTTACATAACGACGCTTGAACATGAGGGGTCCATTTAACAGATTCAACCAAGGGCAAGTATGGTAAAGCATCACGCCCCGCACAAGGAAGCGGTAGTCACTGCCCGATACGGACTTTACATAACTCAACTCATTCTCCTCGCTATCCTTTTATTCAAACTTTCAAATTAAAATATTTATCTTTCATTTTGCGATCAAAATAACACTTTTAAATCTTTCAATCTGATTAGATTAGGTTGCCGTTTGGTAATAAAACAATAAATCCTGAAGGAGAGAACAATGATAGAAACCATTACTCATGGTGCAGAGTGGTTTATCGGGCTGTTCCAAAAGGGCGGAGAGGTGTTTACCGGGATGGTGACCGGCATTCTTCCGCTGTTGATTAGTCTGCTGGTTATCATGAACGCACTGATTAATTTTATCGGTCAGCATCGTATTGAACGTTTTGCTCAACGTTGCGCCGGTAACCCTGTTTCCCGTTACCTGCTGCTACCGTGCATTGGTACGTTTGTCTTTTGTAATCCAATGACCCTAAGCCTGGGTCGCTTTATGCCGGCAAAATACAAACCCAGCTACTACGCAGCGGCCTCTTATAGCTGCCACTCCATGAATGGCCTCTTCCCTCATATCAACCCTGGCGAACTGTTTGTTTATCTTGGCATTGCCAGCGGTCTGACGACGCTGAATCTGCCACTTGGCCCACTGGCAGTGAGTTATCTGCTGGTTGGTTTGGTCACCAACTTCTTCCGCGGCTGGGTGACCGATCTGACCACCGCCATTTTTGAGAAAAAGATGGGTATTCAACTTGAACAAAAAGTTCACCTGGCAGGAGCAACATCATGACGCGTATTCGGATCGAAAAAGGAACGGGTGGCTGGGGCGGCCCGCTTGAGCTGGAAGCCACGCCGGGCAAAAAAATCGTCTATATCACCGCCGGTACCCGGCCTGCGATTGTTGACAAACTGGCACAGCTTACTGGCTGGCAGGCTATTGACGGATTTAAAGAAGGTGAACCCGCGGAGGCGGAAATTGGTGTCGCGGTAATCGACTGTGGCGGCACATTACGCTGCGGCATCTATCCGAAACGACGTATTCCCACCATTAATATCCACTCGACGGGCAAGTCCGGTCCACTGGAGCAGTACATTGTAGAAGATATTTATGTCTCTGGCGTAAAAGAAGAAAACATCACTGTAGTGGGTGATGCGACACCACAACCCTCTTCCGTGGGCCGTGACTATGACACCAGCAAGAAAATCACCGAACAAAGCGATGGTTTACTGGCGAAGGTGGGAATGGGTATGGGTTCTGCCGTTGCCGTGTTGTTTCAATCTGGTCGTGACACCATCGACACTGTATTAAAAACCATTCTGCCGTTTATGGCGTTCGTCTCGGCGCTTATCGGCATCATTATGGCTTCCGGTCTTGGCGACTGGATTGCCCACGGTCTTGCTCCGCTGGCTAGCCATCCTCTGGGGCTGGTCATGCTGGCGCTCATCTGCTCCTTCCCGCTGCTTTCACCTTTCCTCGGCCCAGGCGCAGTTATCGCACAGGTTATCGGCGTATTGATTGGCGTGCAGATTGGTCTCGGCAATATTCCGCCGCATCTGGCTTTACCTGCACTGTTTGCCATCAACGCGCAGGCGGCCTGCGACTTCATCCCGGTCGGTTTGTCGCTGGCGGAAGCCCGTCAGGACACGGTTCGCGTCGGTGTCCCTTCTGTTCTGGTGAGCCGCTTTTTAACCGGCGCGCCAACTGTACTGATCGCCTGGTTTGTCTCCGGTTTTATCTATCAATAGAGGCTGAAACATGACCGTTATTTATCAGACCACCATCACCCGTATCGGCGCGAGTGCCACTGACGCCCTCAGCGACCAGATGCTCATCACCTTTCGTGAAGGCGCGCCTGCGGATCTCGAAGAGTATTGCTTCATTCATTGCCACGGCGAGTTGAAAGGTGCACTCCATCCCGGTTTGCAATTTTCGCTCGGGCAGCATCGCTATCCGGTGACCGCCGTTGGCAGCGTGGCGGAAGACAACCTTCGCGAACTGGGTCATGTCACCCTGCGCTTCGATGGTTTAAACGAAGCGGAATTCCCGGGCACTGTCCATGTGGCAGGCCCTGTACCCGACGATATCGCGCCGGGATCGGTTTTGAAGTTTGAATCTGTTAAGGAGTAAAAAATGAATCAGGTTGCCGTTGTTATCGGTGGTGGGCAAACCTTAGGCGCGTTCCTGTGCCACGGTCTGGCTGCCGAGGGGTATCGCGTCGCGGTTGTCGATATTCAGAGCGACAAAGCCGCAAATGTGGCACAAGAAATTAACGCCGAATATGGTGAAGGTATGGCGTACGGTTTTGGTGCTGACGCCACCAGTGAGCAAAGCGTTCTGGCGCTCTCTCGTGGGGTAGATGAAATCTTTGGTCGCGTGGATTTGCTGGTCTACAGCGCCGGAATTGCAAAAGCAGCCTTTATCAGCGACTTCCAGCTCGGCGATTTTGACCGTTCGCTACAAGTGAATCTGGTGGGTTATTTCCTGTGTGCCCGTGAATTTTCGCGTTTGATGATCCGCGACGGGATTCAGGGGCGCATTATTCAGATCAACTCGAAATCCGGCAAAGTGGGCAGCAAACACAACTCTGGTTATAGCGCCGCGAAATTTGGTGGCGTCGGGCTGACTCAATCACTGGCGCTGGATCTGGCGGAGTACGGCATTACGGTGCATTCACTGATGCTCGGTAATCTGCTGAAATCGCCGATGTTCCAGTCGCTGTTGCCACAATACGCGACCAAGCTGGGTATCAAACCGGATCAAGTCGAGCAGTATTACATCGATAAAGTACCGCTCAAACGCGGCTGCGATTATCAGGATGTGCTGAATATGCTGCTGTTCTACGCCAGTCCTAAGGCGTCGTACTGCACTGGTCAGTCGATCAATGTCACCGGCGGTCAGGTGATGTTCTGATCAACAGCGGAGATCCGTTAAGGATCTCCGCGAGACTAATAAAATGCCTGATGCGCTACGCTCATCAGGCATACAGGACTTCCGCCACTACATTACGGAGAAGTTATGGTATCCGCACTCATCACCGTCGCCGTTATCGCCTGGTGTGCGCAACTGGCCTTAGGCGGTTGGCAAATTTCTCGTTTTAACCGTGCCTTCGACACACTATGCCAGCAAGGGCGGGTTGGCGTGGGCCGTTCCAGCGGGCGCTTTAAACCGCGGGTCGTGGTCGTCATCGCCCTGGACGATCAGCAACGCATCGTCGACACCTTGTTTATGAAAGGACTGACCGTCTTCGCCCGACCACAAAAAATTCCCGCAATTACCGGTATGTATGCGGGTGATTTACAGCCCGATGTGATCTTTCCCAATGATCCACTATCACAGAATGCTCTATCATTGGCGCTTAAACTGAAACGTGGATAATTTCGTTGTGAATGTTACTTGCTTGCGAAGTTATCATTTTGAAACCTAAATCAGGTAATCACGCCCATGAAACCTCGTCAGCGTCAGGCCGCCATTCTGGAGTATCTGCAAAAGCAGGGTAAATGCTCGGTTGAAGAATTGGCGCAATACTTTGACACCACAGGCACAACCATTCGCAAAGATCTGGTCATTCTGGAACATGCCGGAACCGTCATTCGTACTTATGGCGGAGTGGTGTTGAATAAAGAGGAATCCGATCCGCCTATCGATCATAAAACACTCATCAACACCCACAAGAAAGAGCTGATTGCAGAAGCTGCCGTTAGTTTTATCCATGATGGCGATTCGATCATTCTTGATGCTGGCAGTACCGTTTTGCAGATGGTTCCCCTGCTCTCGCGCTTTAATAACATCACAGTGATGACCAACAGCCTGCATATCGTCAATGCGCTATCCGAACTGGATAACGAACAAACTATCCTGATGCCAGGCGGAACATTTCGTAAAAAATCGGCCTCATTTCACGGGCAACTGGCAGAGAATGCCTTCGAGCATTTCACCTTCGATAAATTGTTTATGGGCACCGACGGCATCGATCTCAATGCGGGCGTAACCACGTTCAACGAGGTTTATACCGTCAGTAAGGCAATGTGCAATGCCGCGCGCGAAGTGATTTTGATGGCAGACTCATCAAAGTTTGGCCGTAAAAGCCCCAACGTAGTTTGCAGTCTTGAAAGCGTCGATAAGCTAATTACCGACGCAGGTATCGATCCGGCGTTTCGTCAGGCGCTGGAAAAGAAAGGGATCGATGTGATCATAACCGGAGAGAGCAATGAGTGAAGCACTACTGAACGCGGGACGTCAGACTTTAATGCTGGAGTTGCAGGAAGCAAGCCGTTTACCGGAACGTCTGGGCGATGATTTTGTTCGCGCCGCCAATATCATCCTGCACTGCGAAGGCAAAGTGGTGGTTTCGGGAATTGGCAAATCGGGCCACATTGGTAAGAAAATCGCCGCAACGCTTGCCAGTACCGGCACACCGGCTTTTTTTGTCCATCCGGCAGAGGCACTGCACGGCGATCTGGGGATGATCGAAAGCCGCGATGTGATGCTGTTTATCTCTTACTCCGGTGGCGCGAAGGAACTGGATCTGATTATTCCGCGTCTGGAAGATAAATCTATCGCACTGCTGGCGATGACCGGCAAACCGACGTCACCGCTGGGCCTGGCGGCGAAAGCGGTGCTGGATATCTCCGTAGAACGCGAAGCCTGTCCGATGCACCTTGCGCCGACCTCCAGCACCGTGAATACCCTGATGATGGGTGACGCGCTGGCGATGGCGGTCATGCAGGCGCGCGGATTTAATGAAGAAGATTTTGCCCGCTCCCACCCTGCTGGAGCATTGGGTGCTCGCTTGCTGAATAAAGTGCATCATCTGATGCGCCGTGATGACGCTATCCCGCAGGTAGCGTTAACCGCCAGCGTGATGGATGCGATGCTGGAACTCAGCCGCACTGGTCTGGGGCTGGTGGCGGTATGTGACGCTCAACAACAGGTACAAGGCGTCTTTACCGACGGCGATTTACGTCGCTGGCTGGTTGGCGGCGGCGCACTCACCACGCCAGTTAATGAAGCGATGACGACAGGCGGCACCACATTACAGGCGCAAAGCCGTGCCATCGACGCCAAAGAGATCCTGATGAAGCGCAAAATCACTGCCGCACCGGTGGTGGATGAAAACGGCAAACTCACCGGCGCAATTAACTTGCAGGATTTCTATCAGGCCGGGATTATTTAATCCTTCAATCCCAGACGTTTCGCCAGCCGATGCAGGTTGGCGACGTCGGTTTCCAGCATCCGCGCACAGGCAGCCCAGTTGTGATGATTTTGTGCCAGTGCCTGACGAATAGTTTCACGCTGGAACGCTTCTGTCGCTTCACGCAGGTTTTGCTTAACAACGGGCACCGCCGCCGCTTCTGGCGGCGGCAACGTCACCTCAGGAAAAGCAAAATGTTGCGCCTCAAGAATCACTTCATCGCCGCTGCGAGTGGCTCTCGACAGTACTACCGCCCGATGAATAGCATGTTCCAGTTCGCGCACGTTTCCCGGAAAACTGTAGTGTTGCAGTAAATTTCGCGCCCCGGCACTTAATACCACGCGGGAGAGCCCCAGCCGCAAACGACACTGCTCGCAGAAATACCCCGCCAGCAGAATGACATCATCGCCCCGCTCACGCAGCGGCGGCACCGAAAGTGGAAACACGCTCAGGCGATGAAACAAATCGGCGCGGAATCGCCCTGCCAGCACCTCTTCGCGTAAATCGCGGTTAGTCGCCGCCAGCACGCGCACATCGACCCGCAAACTGCGGTCATCGCCAACGCGCTGAATATCGCCATACTGCAACACCCTCAGCAGCTTGGCCTGCAATGCCAACGACAACTCGCCGATCTCATCGAGAAACAGTGTGCCGTTATCCGCCATTTCAAACTTCCCGCTGCGGTTACTGATAGCACCAGTAAACGCCCCTTTCACATGCCCGAACAGTTCACTTTCCGCCACACTTTCCGGCAGTGCGGCACAGTTGAGATAGACCAGCAGATTCACCGCCCTTGGCGAGGCTTCATGAATCGCTTTCGCCACCAGCTCCTTACCGGTTCCCGTCTCACCGCTGATTAAGACGTTGAGATCGGACGCCGCCACAATCTCAATCTCTTTTTTTAATTGCGTCATACCTGGCGACAGACCGATCATCTGCGTCTGTTTCACCGCTTCAAACGGCGTGGCATCGCCTGGCAGCATATTCTGGCTTTCCAGTTGTTCAATCAGCAACGCATTGCTTAACGCTCCCGCCGCCAGCGCGGCAATCAGGCGTAACTCTTCGTCGCTGAAAACATCGAACTGATCGGGCTGCATCCCGTCGAGCGTCAATGCGCCGATCAGGTTTTGCCCGGCAAACAATGGCAGACCAACGCAGGCGTGAACCTTCAGACTCTCCTGCCCGGGAATCAAACCGTCATAGGGATCGGGCAATTCGCTGTCTGCGGGAAAGCGCACCACGTCCCCGGCGCGGGCAATCGCTTCCAGCCGTGGATGCCCTTCCAGCGCAAAGCGTCTACCGAGTACATCCTTTGCCAGCCCGTCGATGGCAAGCGGAATAAACTGCCGCGAGTCGTAACGTAGCAATGCAGACGCATCGCACTCCAGCACCTGACGCAGCGTGGTGATCAGGCGCTGAAAACGATCCTGATGACCAATCCCACGCTGCAATTCGATGGCGATATTCGCCAGCACATCAACGGAAAAACTCATCTTTGCCTCACTGTCAATTTGACTATAGATATTGTCATATCGACCATTTGATTAATAGTCATTTTGACTACTCATTAATGAGCATAATTTTATTTATAGAGTAAAAACAATCAGATAAAAAACTGGCACGCAATCTGCAATTAGCAAGACATCTTTTTAGAACACGCTGAATAAATTGAGGTTGCTATGTCTATTGTGGTGAAAAATAACATTCATTGGGTTGGTCAACGTGACTGGGAAGTGCGTGATTTTCACGGCACGGAATATAAAACGCTGCGCGGCAGCAGCTACAACAGCTACCTCATCCGCGAAGAAAAAAACGTGCTGATCGACACCGTCGACCATAAATTCAGCCGCGAATTTGTGCAGAACCTGCGTAATGAAATCGATCTGGCGGATATCGA
Source organism: Escherichia sp. WS547 (assembly GCF_046486065.1). Taxonomy (NCBI): domain Bacteria; kingdom Pseudomonadati; phylum Pseudomonadota; class Gammaproteobacteria; order Enterobacterales; family Enterobacteriaceae; genus Escherichia; species Escherichia sp. WS547. The sequence continues at coordinate 79,921 of NZ_JBJQMA010000015.1, forward strand.
TTACATCGTGATTAACCATGCTGAAGAGGACCACGCCGGGGCGCTGACCGAACTGATGGCGCAAATTCCCGATACGCCGATCTACTGTACTGCTAACGCTATCGACTCGATAAATGGTCATCACCATCATCCGGAGTGGAATTTTAATGTGGTGAAAACTGGCGACACGCTGGATATCGGCAACGGCAAACAGCTCATTTTTGTCGAAACGCCAATGCTGCACTGGCCGGACAGCATGATGACTTACCTGACAGGCGACGCGGTGCTATTCAGTAACGATGCTTTCGGTCAGCACTACTGCGACGAGCATCTGTTCAACGATGAAGTGGATCAGACGGAGCTTTTCGAGCAGTGCCAGCGTTACTACGCCAATATCCTGACGCCGTTCAGCCGCCTGGTAACGCCGAAAATTACCGAGATCCTGGGCTTTAACTTACCAGTCGATATGATAGCGACCTCTCACGGCGTGGTATGGCGCGATAACCCGACGCAAATTGTCGAGCTGTACCTGAAATGGGCGGCGGATTATCAGGAAGACAGAATCACCATTTTCTACGACACCATGTCGAATAATACCCGCATGATGGCTGACGCTATCGCCCAGGGTATTGCGGAAACCGACCCACGCGTGGCGGTGAAAATTTTCAACGTCGCCCGAAGCGATAAAAACGAAATCCTGACCAATGTCTTCCGCTCAAAAGGCGTGCTGGTTGGCACTTCGACGATGAATAATGTGATGATGCCGAAAATCGCCGGGCTGGTGGAAGAGATGACCGGATTACGCTTCCGTAACAAACGCGCCAGTGCTTTCGGCTCTCACGGCTGGAGCGGCGGTGCGGTGGATCGTCTTTCCACACGCCTGCAGGATGCAGGTTTCGAAATGTCGCTTAGCCTGAAAGCCAAATGGCGACCGGACCAGGACGCTCTGGAGTTATGCCGTGAACACGGTCGCGAAATCGCCCGTCAGTGGGCGCTCGCGCCGCTGCCGCAGAGCACGGTGAATACGGTGGTTAAAGAAGAAACCTCTGCCACCACGACGGCTGACCTCGGCCCACGGATGCAGTGCAGCGTCTGCCAGTGGATTTACGATCCGGCAAAAGGCGAGCCAATGCAGGACGTTGCGCCAGGAACGCCGTGGAGTGAAGTCCCGGATAACTTCCTGTGCCCGGAATGCTCCCTTGGCAAAGACGTCTTTGACGAACTGGCATCGGAGGAAAAATGAGCAACGGCATTGTGATCATTGGTTCGGGCTTTGCCGCCCGCCAACTGGTGAAAAATATTCGCAAACAGGACGCCAGTATTCCATTAACCCTGATTGCCGCCGACAGCATGGATGAGTACAACAAACCGGACCTCAGCCATGTTATCAGTCAGGGGCAACGTGCCGACGACCTTACCCGCCAGACGGCGGGTGAATTTGCCGAGCAGTTTAATCTGCGCCTGTTTCCGCACACCTGGGTAACGGATATCGATGCCGAAGCCCATGTGGTGAAAAGTCAGAATAATCAGTGGCAATACGACAAGTTAGTGCTGGCAACTGGTGCCAGTGCCTTTGTCCCGCCAGTGCCTGGGCGTGAGTTAATGCTGACGTTAAATAGTCAGCAAGAGTATCGCGCCTGTGAAACGCAACTGCGGGATGCCCGACGCGTGTTGATTGTCGGCGGTGGTTTGATTGGTAGCGAACTGGCGATGGATTTTTGTCGTGCAGGCAAAGCGGTCACGCTAATCGACAACGCTGCCAGTATTCTGGCGTCGTTAATGCCACCAGAAGTAAGCAGCCGCTTGCAGCATCGGTTGACGGAGATGGGCGTTCATCTGCTGTTGAAATCTCAGTTGCAGGGGCTGGAAAAAACGGATTCTGGCATTCTGGCAACGCTGGACCGCCAGCGTAGCATCGAAGTGGATACGGTAATTGCCGCCACCGGACTGCGCCCGGAAACCGCCCTGGCACGACGCGCCGGGCTGACGATTAATCGCGGCGTTTGCGTCGATAGTTATCTGCAAACCAGTAATGCCGATATTTATGCGCTGGGCGATTGCGCGGAAATTAACGGTCAGGTATTGCCGTTCCTCCAGCCGATTCAACTTAGCGCGATGGTGCTGGCAAAAAATCTTCTCGGCAATAACACGCCGCTGAAACTCCCGGCGATGCTGGTGAAAATCAAAACGCCGGAATTACCTCTGCATCTGGCAGGCGAAACCCAGCGTCAGGATTTACGCTGGCAAATTAATACCGAACGCCAGGGAATGGTGGCGCGCGGTGTTGATGATGCCGACCAGCTTCGCGCCTTTGTGGTCAGTGAGGATCGGATGAAAGAGGCGTTTGGATTGTTGAAAACGTTGCCGGTATAGGCATGTTTTTCTCCCTCGCCCAAAGGGCGAGGGGACTGTCCGCGCTCTATTTACGCTTAGTTACGCCACATCCGCCACTATGCAGTATGCAGGATGCGCGCCGCAGCAATAACCCCCTGCCCCAGAGACAAACCGCCATCACCTGCCGGTAAACTCTGCGGAAAGAGTAATGTGAAATCAGCGAGATAATGCGACAGACGTGTACGCAGCAATCGGTTATGAATAACCCCACCGCTAAATACCAGCGTAGTGATACCGCGCATCGTGGCCTGCTCACGCATCAACGCGGCAAAACCCTGCGCCAGCGCATCATGAAACGCCCACGCGCGTTGATTAACCGGTGCCTGCCAGTTCAGCCACTGCTGCCAGAAAGTGGCGAGATCCAGTTGATTGTCCACCAGCGGCATCGTCACCGGATGCGTCACTCCGTCGCACGAAGCTGCGAGCGCCTCCAGAGCACAAGCCGCTTCACCTTCATAACTTAACGTGGCTGGCGCGCAGCCCAGCGCCGCCGCCACAGCATCGAACAAACGCCCACACGATGACGCCAGCGGCGCGTTAATTCCACGCTCAATGGCCCGCGCCAGCACGCTCCAGTTTTGCTGTTGCACACTTGCCGTTTCAGGGTAATTCTGCCACTCCGGCACAAAGCGCAGGCACTGCGCCAGCAGGTTACGCCACGGCTGCTTTGCAGCCAAATCGCCCCCCGGAAGCGCCACCGCAGGCAAGCCGCCCAGGTGCTCACATTCGCGATAGTTCACCCGCAGGCATTCACCGCCCCACAAAGCGCCGTTCTCCCCCATACCGATACCGTCGAGCGTCAACGCAATGACATCACCGCCATCCAGCGGCCACTGATGCTCTGCCAGACACGCCGCCGCATGAGCATGATGATGAAGCATCGTTTGCGTCGGCAGATTCATTTCGCGCGCCCACTGGCTGGAGACATAGCCCGGATGCACGTCATGCACAACGTATTGCGGGGTAAAATCGTAGATGTTTTGCATCAGGCGTAACGCTTCGCGCCACTGCATCTGGATGCCATCGTCACTTAAATCGCCCAGATGCTGACTCAACACCGCTTGTTCGCCGCGCACCAGGCAGAAGGTGTTTTTCAGATCCGCGCCGAGACACAGCACAGGCGGAACATTTTTAAAGCCCGGAGGCAAAGCCAGCGCATCCGGCACATACCCCCGCGAACGGCGCAGCATTTCGCCGCTTTCGCGCACTACCGAATCATCCATCCGCTGCACGATGTCGCGGTTATGTAGCAAGAATCCGTCGGCAATGCCCTGCAAATCCGCCAGCGCCTGTTCGTTGCTGATAGCCGGTGGTTTACCGCTCAGGTTGCCGGAGGTCATCACCAGCGGACATTGCAGTTCCTGTAACAGCAAATGCTGAAGCGGATTCGCAGGCAACATCACCCCAACTTCGTTAAGGCCAGGGGCGATATCATCACAAAGCTCAGGAACGTATTTTTTATCCACCAGCACAATCGGCGCGGCGGGTGTGGTAAGCAACTGACGGGCAGCGTCTGGTAAACCTTCTGCCACTGGCAACATAACCGCCAGCGGTTTCGCCGGGCGATGTTTGCGCGCCCGCAGTGTCGCCACCGCGTTACTGTTACGCGCATCGCAGGCGAGATGAAATCCGCCAATCCCTTTGATGGCGACAATGTTGCCCATTTTTAACTGTGCGATAGCTGCCTGTAATGCCGCCTCTTGTTCTGCATGTTCACCATGACTTATCCATTCAAGATGTGGGCCACACTCCGGGCAGGCCACCGGCTGGGCGTGGAAGCGACGATCGAGCGGGTCGCGATATTCTTTGTCACAGGCCGGACACAGCGGAAACGCCGCCATCACGGTAAACGGGCGATCGTAAGGCATCGCGCGAATAATGGTGAAACGCGGGCCACAGTGGGTACAGTTGATAAACGGATAACGCCAGCGTCGTTCGCCTGGGGTATTCATTTCGGCAAGGCAAGCAGGGCAAGTCGCGGCATCGGGAACAATTTGCGTATTCATGACGCCACCCGCGCTCTGGCGGATGGTGAACTCAGTGGGCAGTTGTGACCAGATAAACGGCTCACGCTCGACGCTATCAATACGCGCCAGTGGCGGGCAGTGCTGATGCAATTGAACAAGAAACGTTTCCGGATCTTCCAGCAGCCGGACTTCTACGCCATCGCCGTCATTACAGACATCGCCGTGAAGATTTAATTGCTGTGCCAGTTGCCAGACAAACGGACGAAAACCGACGCCCTGCACTTTGCCACGAATACGCAGTTGGACACCGCAAGATGTGTTTTTTGCCATTGAGTTATTCCCGCCATCATGAATTGCGTAACCCGCCCAGCCGGACACGAGCGCGTCGCATCCGGCAATCACAGATCGGCGATACCGCCCGCTCCGTATTCTACGAATATTTCCGGGAATTCCTTTGATGCCAGAACAGTTCAGTAAGATTTTTAGAACATCAGCGCCGTACGGCGACGTTTTTCTGCGCTCAGTTGTTCAAGTTTATTACGATCGACACAAATCAGCGCATGAGTCGGGCAAGCCGCCATACACGCCGGGCCGTCTTCACGATGGTTGCACAGGTCACATTTATTGGCTTCGGCTTTGTCAGCCCGTACATTCAGCCCCGCGCCGCTGTTGCGAATCACCGGACGTACCACCACTTCCATCGCGCCATACGGGCAAGCCACAACGCAGGTTTTGCAACCAATGCAACGTTCCTGCATCACATGAACAAACCCTTTATCACGGCTGATAGCACCATTCGGGCAGACGTTAGCGCACGGTGCATCTTCACACTGACGGCAGACTGTTGCCGTGGAAATGTTCACACCTTTAATGACATGGATTCGCGGTAAAAAAGTTTCCGGGGTCAGCGATGCACAGTCCTGATTCTCCTGATGAGAAACCACGCACGCCACTTCACAGGTACGGCAACCAATACATTTACTCGCGTCAGCAATGATGAAACGGTTCATCAAATTCTCCAGCAATGACAGTTAATGCGCCGATACATTCACAAATCATGCCAGTTTTTAATTTACTGTTATTTAAAGAAATTAAATTCTGTAATGCAGGAAAAACGATGTCATCGACACTAGTGACGATGACATGTGATGACAATGTTTATTGCGAAAGAGCAATGAGGGAGCCGCGGCGGATCAGTTTTCCGCTGAAGGTTTTCGGCGGTGAGAAATCCCCGCCATCGAGCATAAAAATCAGCCGTCCAATAATTTCCTGAATCATCTCAGTCACCGGAATTTTTACGCTGGAGAGCGCCGGAACGGTGTAGGGGGCAATAGCGATATCATCGAATCCGATAACTGACACCTGCTCTGGCACCGCTACGCCGCGCTCGTGTAACGCTTTCATCGCACCTATCGCCATATCGTCGTTACTGGCAACTAACGCGCTAAATTTAGCCCCACGTTCGAGCAACGTTTCTACCCCTTCGGCCCCGCTGGCGGGCGTCCATTTACCGTTAGCGATAAGTTTTTCATTGAGCGCAATACCATGCTGCGCCAGCGCGTCTTTATACCCGGCAAGACGTTCAACGCTGGTGGGGGAATCCATCGAGCCGGTAAGGAAAGCAATCTCCTGATGTCCGGCGTTTATCAACTCTGCCACGGCGTTAAAGCTGGTCTGTTTATGATCGCACCAGACGCTATGGCTGCTGTTTTTGCGCAGGCGGCGATTAAGCACCATTATCGGCTGACTGTGTGCGTCAATGATGTCATCAATCTCATCCACGCTTAAAAAACGCGGGTAAATCATAATGGCGTCGCAGCGCAAATCCAGCAGATACTGAATCGCCTGGCGCTCTTCTTCGGCGCTGTGTTTACCATCTGCCAATAGCAACTGTCGCCCTTTCTCTTCCGCCATTCGCGCGGCATGAAACAGTAATTCACTAAAATAAATGCCGTGGTAAAGCGTGTTGGTCACGACCAGCCCCAGCGTCTGAGTACTCTTCGCCGACAGATTGCGCGCCAGCAAGTTTGGACGGTAACCGCTCTCTTCTACCGCCTGAAACACGCGATCTTTAGTCTCCTGGCTGACGTAGCCATTACCTGAAAGCACGCGGGAAACGGTCGCTTTTGAAACCCCGGCGCGCTTCGCCACTTCCAGCATCGTCGTCATCATTTTCATCCCTTTACACGCAATCAACGCAGTGTACTGCACCGTTTGCCGATTGTCCTTGCGCAATCGGCGGGAAAAATATTCAGGTGACCGGTTTCACAAATATAAAAAATGAACAATTAACTCTCTTGCTTATTCAGTGACAACTATTCATGATTTTGTGAAACCGGTTTCCTAATTCCGTTTCAGCATCGGCATTTTTCCGTCACGTCGACTGATAACAACTACATCTACCCTACTGATAACAGGATAAAATCCGATGGCCAAAAATTATGCGGCGCTGGCACGCTCGGTGATAGCGGCACTGGGCGGCGTTAATAACATCTCGGCAGTCACGCACTGTATGACGCGTTTGCGCTTTGTTATCAAAGATGACCAGCTTATCGACAGTCCGACGTTGAAAACCATCTCCGGCGTGCTCGGCGTGGTACGTAGTGACAACCAGTGTCAGGTGATTATCGGCAATACCGTTTCACAAGCCTTTCAGGAAGTCGTCAGCCTGCTGCCGGGAGATATGCAGCCCGCACAGCCCGTGGGTAAACCCAAACTTACGCTACGTCGCATAGGTGCGGGGATCCTCGATGCGCTGATCGGCACCATGTCACCGCTGATCCCGGCGATTATCGGCGGATCGATGGTCAAACTGCTGGCGATGATCCTCGAGATGAGCGGCGTGCTGACAAAAGGATCGCCGACCTTAACCATTCTGAATGTGATTGGTGACGGTGCTTTCTTCTTCCTGCCGCTGATGGTCGCGGCTTCTGCCGCCATCAAATTTAAAACCAATATGTCGCTGGCGATTGCCATCGCGGGTGTGCTGGTACATCCGAGTTTTATTGAATTAATGGCGAAAGCGGCCCAGGGTGAACATGTCGAATTTGCCCTGATTCCGGTCACCGCGGTGAAATACACCTACACGGTGATCCCGGCGCTGGTGATGACCTGGTGCCTGTCATATATCGAACGCTGGGTGGACAGCATTACACCGGCGGTGACTAAAAACTTCCTCAAGCCAATGCTGATTGTGTTGATTGCCGCACCGCTGGCAATTCTGCTGATTGGCCCGATTGGTATCTGGATCGGTAGCGCCATTTCGGCGCTGGTTTACACCATTCATGGTTATCTGGGCTGGCTTTCAGTCGCCATTATGGGTGCGCTGTGGCCTCTGCTGGTAATGACCGGGATGCACCGCGTCTTTACGCCAACCATCATTCAGACCATTGCCGAAACCGGCAAAGAAGGGATGGTCATGCCGTCAGAGATCGGCGCTAACCTGTCGCTGGGCGGTTCATCACTGGCGGTGGCGTGGAAAACGAAAAACCCGGAACTGCGCCAGACGGCGCTGGCTGCGGCGGCATCAGCCATTATGGCGGGGATTTCCGAACCGGCGTTATATGGCGTGGCGATCCGCCTGAAACGTCCGCTTATCGCCAGTCTTATCAGCGGTTTTATTTGCGGCGCGGTTGCCGGTATGGCGGGGCTTGCCAGCCACTCAATGGCAGCGCCGGGGCTATTTACCAGCGTGCAGTTCTTCGAGCCGGCGAATCCAATGAGCATCGTCTGGGTGTTCGCGGTCATGGCGCTGGCGGTGGTGCTGTCGTTCATCCTCACACTGTTGCTCGGCTTTGAGGATATTCCTGTTGAGGAAGCGACTGCCGAGGCGCGAAAGCATCAGAGCGCACAACCGACCGTCGCCAAAGAAGTAAGTCTTAATTGAGGATGAAAATGTCAGTATTTCCAGAAGGTTTTTTATGGGGCGGCGCGCTTGCCGCCAACCAGTCTGAAGGTGCGTACCGTGAAGGTGGCAAAGGGCTGACCACCGTCGATATGATCCCGCACGGCGAGCATCGAATGGCGGTGAAACTGGGGCTGGAAAAACGTTTTCAGTTGCGCGATGACGAGTTTTATCCCAGCCATGAGGCGACGGATTTTTATCATCGTTATAAAGAAGATATCGCCCTGATGGCAGAGATGGGATTCAAAGTGTTCCGTACCTCAATTGCCTGGAGCCGCCTCTTCCCGCAGGGCGATGAACTGACGCCCAACCAGCAGGGCATTGCCTTTTACCGCGCGGTATTTGAAGAGTGTAAAAAGTACGGTATCGAACCGCTGGTCACGTTGTGCCACTTCGATGTGCCGATGCATCTGGTCACCGAATATGGCTCCTGGCGTAACCGCAAGCTGGTGGAGTTTTTCAGCCGCTACGCCCGGACCTGCTTTGAAGCATTTGATGGCCTGGTGAAATACTGGCTCACCTTCAATGAAATCAACATTATGTTGCATAGCCCGTTCTCCGGCGCGGGTCTGGTGTTTGAAGAAGGCGAAAATCAGGATCAGGTGAAATATCAGGCTGCGCATCACCAACTGATTGCCAGTGCATTAGCCACCAAAATCGCCCATGAGGTTAACCCGCAAAATCAGGTGGGCTGTATGCTGGCGGGCGGTAACTTCTACCCTTACAGTTGCAAGCCGGAAGATGTCTGGGCGGCGCTGGAGAAAGATCGGGAAAACCTGTTTTTTATCGATGTGCAGGCGCGGGGCGCGTATCCGGCTTACTCTGCCCGCGTATTCCGCGAAAAAGGGGTAACCATCGACAAAGCACCGGGCGATGATGAGATCCTGAAAAACACCGTCGATTTTGTCTCTTTCAGCTATTACGCCTCACGCTGCGCCTCGGCGGAGATGAACGCCAACAATAGCAGTGCGGCGAACGTAGTGAAATCGCTGCGTAACCCGTATCTGCAAGTGAGCGACTGGGGCTGGGGTATTGATCCACTCGGTCTGCGTATCACCATGAACATGATGTACGACCGCTATCAGAAGCCGCTGTTTCTGGTGGAAAACGGCCTGGGCGCAAAAGATGAATTTGCGGCCAATGGTGAGATTAACGATGACTATCGTATCAGCTATTTACGCGAACATATCCGCGCAATGGGCGAAGCGATTGCAGATGGCATTCCGCTGATGGGCTACACCACATGGGGCTGTATTGATTTAGTTTCCGCCTCTACGGGTGAAATGAGCAAACGCTACGGTTTTGTCTTTGTTGACCGTGACGACGCAGGCAACGGTACGCTGACGCGCACGCGTAAGAAATCGTTCTGGTGGTATAAAAAAGTGATTGCCAGTAATGGTGAGGATTTAGAGTAAGTAACTACCGTCGCACGAACCAGGAAAGCCCGATAAGCGTTGCGCATCGGGCAATCTTGGGTTTGGCATCAGTCAAAATCAAAGAAACCATTCCGGCTTAACACCAAATCGGGCTGAAAGTGCCTTAATGTGGGATATCGTCAGGGATCGTTGCCCAGACAAAATCTGACTGACCAGGGATTTAGAGCCGATTTCGTTCTTCAAATCCGCGTAGGTCAGATTATGTTGATCAATCAGCGTACGAAGTAACGCCACGCCAACCGGCATTGCTGCAACGGCTTTGTCGAACTCGGCAAACTTTTCGTTGTTGTTTTCATATTCTGCAATGCGGCTCGCCAGAAAGTCGATAAGTGGATTGGTGTCATCTTCTTCAATCAAATATTCGACCAGTTCCAGTGCTTCACGATAATCATCTTCTGAGTCACTACCTCCCAGAAAGGGGACTGCATTGACCAGTTCTCTTGTTGCTTTAACAGCGCGTGCAGCATTAGCAGTCATTCTTTGTTCTCTCTGTAGTAACGTGTCAGTTTGTCATACTCTGCGTGATTCGTTATGTGCTTCACAAAGAACCGCTTATTAACAAAGTTTATGTAGGCAATAACCCTAAGATTGTTCCCGCCGACATCCAGAACGTACCATTTGTTGCGATATCTAAAATTGTCGAGGTTGGGAAACGCCGTTCGCATTTCTTCTGGTGTAGAAAAATCCGTTTCCTTAATAACCCGATACAATGAGTATAGAGCCAGAGCGTCGTTAGGATATTTGCGCGCACACTCTTCAAATGGCGCTTTCGAAATGATGTGCATTTTAACTTCCTTATTAGCGCCTGAATGACTAAACCTGGACTACCATTCCTTCGGATTTATTTTCCTATAGTAGTTGATCACACGGGTGTTCACAATATGTAAACACCCGTCTACACGTCACAATTGCACGTCCAAATTCCAAAACGTGAACATGTTTGTCTACGAACTACTCTTCTTCCACCGCTAACTGCGCGAATCCGCCATTCCCTTCCCAGCCTTCCAGTCGTTGATAAACGGTTTCTACCGCATCTTTAATCGGCTGGGTCATCGGGTAGTAAAAGCCGACGATATCCGGCTGGATGCCGAGGAAAATCACTTCGCCAATGTCTTCTTTTAACTGGTCGATAAGGTAGTTCAACGGCATGTTATGGGTAGTCATCATAAACATCTCGGCGATATCATCCGGATCGATGATGCGGATCTCGCCGGGGTTTAGCCCCATATCCGTGGCGTCGACAATCAGCAGTCGTGTCGGGCGCAGTTCGCGAATAGCGACAATGTCGTTTTCCGGTGCGCTACCGCCGTCAATCACCACCCAGTTACCTTTCGGCGCGGCGGCGCACTTTTCCGCCAGCAGCGGACCTGCGCCATCATCGCCCATCATGCTATTGCCAACACAGAGTAAAACGTCAGTCACGCAATCTCCTCACCATCAAATAGATGGCGTTTTCCTGATGAATATCATGCAGCATACTTAACAGCATTGTACTCCATTCCTTCTGCTGCGAAGTTTGCGCAGCCCGGGCTTTATCGAATGCGTTGGCCAGCATCGGCACATGGTTAATGTCGATGACGATCTCACCATATTTCGGCACGCCTTCCATTTTGCGGCGGGCTTCGCTGCCCGCCTCCAGAGTGGCAATCCATGCCAGATATTCATCCCACGGACAGGTGAGCGCCGCTTCCAGGCAATCGATAACCCCAAGGTGGTGACCAATCGCCAGGCTGTAATAGACCACCTGCTGCGCCTCGGCGGGCGTGGCATCGTTCTCATCAATAAATTTACGGCTCAGTTGACTGAACACCACCTTTTCACTCATCGGATACGCGCCTCTTCAACAACATGATTCAGATGGCTGACAATCTCGTTCAGACGCGGATCGTTTTCCGCTTCCAGCCAGCGTGCAACCTGCTCTTCGCCCTGCCCTAACTGTGTCAGGAAGTCATCGGCAATCTGGCGACCGTAACGGTAACCCGCCAGGCGGCGAGCTTCGCGATCCACTTTCACGCGCAGCGGCTGCACCATATCGCCATGCAGGATCTCCGCCGGTTGTTCATCCTGCTCACCCGGCCCACGGGCGTGAATTTTCTGCTCCAGCAGGCCGAGCGCCATTGCAAAGCCGTACAGCGTGGCGGCAGGCGTTGGCGGGCAGCCAGGGATATAAACATCCACCGGGACGATTTTATCCGTACCGCCCCACACGCAGTAGAGATCGTGGAAGATCCCGCCGCTGTTACCGCAGGCACCGTAGGAGATACAAATTTTCGGGTCCGGCGCGGACTGCCACGCACGCAGCGCAGGGGATCGCATTGCACGGGTGACCGCGCCGGTAAACAGTAAAATATCCGCATGACGCGGTGAAGGAACGACTTTAATGCCGAAGCGTTCTGCATCAAACAGCGGCGAAAGCGTGGCGAAAATTTCGATTTCGCAGCCGTTGCAGCCGCCGCAGTCCACGCGGTAAACGTAGGCAGAACGTTTGATTTTTTTCAGTAACGACGCCTTCATGCTGGCGATGGATTCATCCACCGTCATCGGGACCGGAATGCCGTTGGCGTCACGGGGGCCTAATAAATTGCTCATCAGATGGCCTCTTTCATATGGCGAGTCAGTTCAATACGGTCGGACGGCACCAGGCATTTCTGGCGCTTACATTCCGGGCAAGTCTCAAAGCTTTCGCGGTGGTTTTCCGCGCGGCTGTCGCCGTTGTGCTTGAGCAGCGCAATGGCGTAGTCGATCTCTTTCTGGACGGCGAAAGGACGATTGCAGACGCGACAGTTGCACAGCGCGAAGCGGGACTGTTGCAGGAAGTCTTCTTTCTTCCACACCGCCAGTTCGTACTCTTGCGACAGCTTAATCGCCGCCGTCGGGCAAACTTCTTCGCAGCGTCCACAGAAGATGCAGCGCCCGAGATTAAACTCCCAGGCAAGCTCTCCTGTGGCGAGGTCAGTTTCAACCGTTAAGGCGTTTGACGGGCAGGCATTGACGCAGGCCGCGCAGCCGATGCACTGCTGCGGGTTCTGCTCTGGCTTACCACGGAAGTTTTTATCAACCGCAATCGGCTCCAGCGGATAAGACGAGGTCGCCGTGCCGGTTTTGATAACTTTTTTGATAAAGGTAAACATGGCGATTCCTTATTTCAGCGGCGAGTTTTTACGCTCAATGCTGTAACGCTCGAGTTCTTTGTACGGCACCACTTTGCTCTTCTTCTTACGCACATCGACCACGGTCATGCGGTCGGTACAGGAGTAGCAAGGGTCCAGGCTACCGATAATCAGCGGCGCATCGGAAACGGTGTTGCCGCGCAGCATGTAGCGCAGGGTCGGCCAGTTCGCGTAGGTCGCGGCACGGCAGCGCCAGCGGTACAGCTTCTGGTTGTCGCCGGTCATGCTCCAGTGGATATCGTCGCCGCGCGGCGCTTCGGCAAAGCCCAGCGCAAAACGGTGCGGAATATAGGTAAAGCCTTCCACCATCAGCGGACCGCCCGGCAGGTTATCCAGACCGTAGTCGATCATGTTCAGCGCGGTATAGACCTCGTTGATACGCACTTTCAGACGGGAAATAACGTCGCAGCCCTGCTCGCTGTGGACTTCCATTGGCAGCAGGCCATAACCAACAAACGGGTGATCGGCACGGGTATCGCGGGCGTGACCGCTGGCGCGGACCATCGGGCCAACGTTACTGAAATCGCGGGCGATTTCCGGGTCCAGACGACCAATGCCGACAGTACGCTGTTCCATGTTCGGTGTGCTCAGCAGCACATCCACCAGCTCCTGCACTTCACGACGCATCTGTTGCGCCAACTGGCGGGTCTGGATCATGTCATCTTTCAGCAGATCGCGACGAATTCCGCCGATCAGGTTCAGGCCGTAGGTTTTACGCGCACCGGTAAGGATCTCTGCCATTTTCATGGAGGTTTCACGCACGCGGAAGAACTGCATAAAGCCGGAGTCGAAGCCGGTAAAGTGACTGGCGAGGCCGAGGTTGAGCAGATGCGAGTGCAGGCGTTCTACCTCCAGCAGAATGGCGCGGATCATCTGCGCACGTTCTGGCACCTGAATACCCATCGCGTTTTCCACCGACGTGGTGTAGGCGGTGCTGTGAGCAAAGCCGCAGATCCCGCACACACGGTCAGAGAGGAAGGTCACTTCGTTGTAACCCATGCGGGTTTCCGCCAGTTTTTCCATGCCGCGATGGACATAGAACAGGCGGTAGTCGGCGTCGATAATGTTTTCGCCATCGACGAACAGACGGAAGTGACCCGGTTCGTCGGAAGTGACGTGCAGCGGACCAATCGGCACGACGTTGTTTTTCTTGTCGCCCAGTTCGTTGATGAACTCGTAGGTTTCAGCATCGGTAGTCGGTGCCGGACGTTGACGATAATCCATGCTGTCTTTACGCAGCGGATAAAGTTCATCCGGCCAGTCATCCGGCAGCACCAGACGACGTTCATCCGGCAGCCCTACCGGAATCAAACCGTACATATCGCGCACTTCACGCTCGCCCCATACCGCCGCCGGAACGCGCGGCGTTACGGACGGATATTCCGGTTTGTTGGCGTCAACTTCAACGCGCACGGTTATCCAGCATTTGGTGCCCTTCTCCATCGACAGCACGTAGTAAACGGCGTAATGACCATTAAGTTTGCGTTCGTCGTTACCAAACAGCACCGACAGCCAGCCCCCCTGCTTGTAGTAGAGAAACTCCACCACTTCCGGCAGGTAGTTCACCTTCACGGTCACGGTCAGCTGATCTTTGGTCTGCCAGGCGTGGTCCAGCACGACGCCCGGAAATGCCTCATTCAGCGCAGCGAGATAATGTTGACCTAATTTTTCTTCAGACATGCTCAAACTCTCTTTAATCACGCCGCCAGCAAGGAGACGAACGCTAAAAATGCAAAGCCAAACCCAGCCCAGGTAATGCGCGGAGTAATATCAAGACGCAGACGGGCCATGCTGTTTTCGAACAGCGCGATAACCAGGACGCCAACCACCAGTTTGACGATGGCAATCACCAGCGCCAGCAGCAGCCCACCGACGGTGAAGGTTTCCATTTGTCCCCACGGAATAAACACCCCGACGAACATCTGCAACACCACCAGCTGTTTCAGGCTGATACCCCATTTCATGACGCCAAAGCCGCTGCCGCTATACTCAGAGAGCGGACCTTCCTGCAACTCCTGCTCGGCTTCCGCCAGGTCGAACGGCAGTTTGCCCATTTCGATAAAGGTGGCGAATGCACAGGCACAAAGCGCCAGCACCAGCGGAATGCTCTGGCTCAGCGGCCAGTGATAAACGGTGTCGGTGATGTTGCTGATGTTGGTAGAACCGGCAACCTGTGCGGCGACCCACAGACCAAGCAGCAGCATCGGTTCAACCAGCACGCCAAGCATCGCTTCACGGCTCGCGCCGATAGCGGTAAACGGGCTACCGGTATCCAGACCAGAAATGGCAAAGAAGAAACGCGCGATGGCAAAGAGATACAGTAAAGTGATCAAATCGCCCAGCTGCGGCAGCGGAGAACCAACGGTCACCACCGGCAGCGCAGTAGCGATAGTCAGCATGACGCCCACCATCACATACGGCGTCAGGCGGAACACCCAGCCGGAGGCATCCGGGCCAACGCTCTGGCGACCCAGCAGTTTGATAATGTCGCGATACTCCTGCAACACGCCCGGCCCGCGACGGTTATGCAAGCGGGCGCGCGCCACGCGGGTTATACCGGAGAGCAGCGGCGCAACGGCAAATAACACCAGCGCCTGAATTAACGGATATAAAACACTCATTCTCAGGCTCCTCGTGAAACAATAATCACCACCAGCACCGCCAGTTCAACCAGCGCCATCCGGCGGAACAGCAACGCACTGCCTTCGCACTGCCAGCCCGGCACCAGCGACACCGGATTCAGCCATTTGCGCAGTTTCAGCACTGGCGCAAACGCCTGTTTCACCGGCATGGCAAAACCGTGAGCGGTAATCACCATTGATTTTTCGTGGTCGTAGCCGCACACCCAGGCCGCGCCGCGGGAACGCGACGGCAAACGGTCGCCTTTGCAAATCGCCATAATGATGAATGGCAGCAGCGGGCAGGCAATCAGCAGCAACGTGATCATGGGTTGAGAAACGGTGGTGTTAGCAGGCTCCAGCGGCAGAGGTACAGCAGCAGAGAGCATCGGCAGCAGCCACGGCGCAGCAACACCGCCAATTACGCAGCAAATCGCCAGTGCCACTACGCTTACGCTCATCAGGAGCGGCGCACAGGTGGCGTTTTCGGCTTCTTTGGTACGCGGCGCGCCGAGGAACGTGACGCCATAGACTTTCGCCATACACATCACCGCTAGCGCACCGGTAATTGCCAGACCCACTGCGAGCAGCGGCCCCAGCAGACGGGCAACAAACGCGCCACTATTGCTCAGTTTGAAGAAGGATTGATAGATAACCCATTCCCCGGCAAACCCGTTCAGCGGCGGCAACGCAGCCATTGCCATCAGCCCAACTAACATGGCGATGGAGATAACCGGCATTTTCTTGCCAATACCACCGAGTTTTTCGATATCGCGATGACCGGTACGGAACCAGACGCTCCCCGCCCCGAGGAAAAGTACGCTTTTGAACAGGCTATGGTTAAGCAGATGGTACAGACCACCGACCAGGCCAAGAGCAATCAGCGCCGGTTGTTCGAGCGCGATACCCGTTACGCCAGCGCCCAGCCCCAGCAGGATAATGCCGATATTTTCCAGGGTGTGGTAAGCCAGCAGGCGCTGGATGTTGTGTTCCATCAACGCATACAGACCACCGACGAACGCGGTGATCATGCCGAGCACCAGCAGCGCGATTCCCCACCACAGCGGTGCATTACCGCCCAGCAGTGACAGGGTTAAAATGCCCAGCAGGCCAATTTTCATGACTACCGTGGAAAACAACGCGGCAGCTGGCGCAGAGGCGTTAGCATGTGCCTGCGGCACCCAGCCGTGCAGCGGAATAATCCCGGCCAGCAGGCCAAAGCCAATCACACCGAGCAGCCAGATATCGGAACCGAGCGGCAGCTGTTGCATACGCATATCCAGCAGGCGCAGATCCAGCGTGCCGTAACGCTGCCACAGCAGCCAGCAAGCAATCGCCAGCAGCAGAGTGCCAAGACGCCCCAGTGCAAACCACAGTTTGCCCTCTTTGCTGTTGTTGGTGAGGAACACCGCGCACAAGGCCATGATTTCTGCCATTACCACGAACATACCGAGGTTGCTGGCGATGACAGCACAGACGGCAGCAGCCATCAACATATTGATCTGCAAGCCGTTGCACTTCACCTGCGCGTGGCGATGCCAGTCAATGTTGTAGAGGCTGACAAACAGACCGCACAGGCCGAGCGTAATCAGCCAAATCGCGTTAAGCGGAGAGATTTGCACATCGTAGCTTACCAGCGACAGCGCACCGCTCACGCCAACCGCGCCAGTCAGTACAGTGAAGCCCGCGGCTGCCGTATACAGACTACCCACCGCGCCGCCAATTCCGGCTATCCAGCCGCTTAGCGCCTTTTGAAAAGAAAAGAGAAATGCCAGAACAGCGGCGGCGACAAACCACGCCACGCCGCTATTGATCAGGGAAATTGCGCTCATTTAGCCTCTCCACTTTGAGCCTGCTGAAACAAGGTGAGATCGCCAAAGTCCGTGTTAAAGGTCAGCTCACGCTTACGTTTGCTGACGCGGGCGATATCGGTGTTATCCACCAGATGCAGGGCTTTAGTCGGGCACATCCGCACGCAGGCCGGACCTTGTTCATCAAAGCTACAAAGGTCACATTTGACGGCGATCGCGCGAATACCTGGCACCCAGTCAAGCAATGTGCTGACACGCGCCGGAGCAGGCGGTGCCGGTGGCGCTTTCGGGGTATTGGCGTTTGCCGGAATATCCAGCGGACGGCTGCCGGAAAATTCAATTGCGCCAAACGGGCAGGCGATGCCGCACAGTTTGCAGCTTACGCACAGGCTTTCATTCAACTGCACGGCCCCATCAACGCGGGTGATGGCGTTAACCGGGCAGACCACCGCACAGGGCGCATCTTCACAGTGGTGACAGAGCTGCGGCGCAGATTCTTTTTCATTGAGCATCACTCGCAGGCGCGGCATTGATTGCAGGCCGTGCTGGCGATGCGTCTCTGAACAGGCGGCCTCACAGGTGTGGCAGCCGATACAGAGCGTGGAGTCAGCAATTACAAAACGATTCACCAGGCATTCCTCAGGTGATTGTCATTTTTGACGAAAACATGCCGATGAAATGTCATTTTCGACACTCATCGACACGCCCATCCCCAAACAGGCGTAACGCCTGCAAAACGGGCAAAGCCTCAGCTCATGCTGCCGGGCTTTGTCCCTTTACCAGTTGGCTTAAATTCACCGGCACATTGTTTTCAATGGCGGTGTATAAGCTGTCGTAAACGCCAGCGATTTTTTCGAGATAGTGTTCCAGAACCTGTTCGCGATCGCGGATGTTGACCTTGCCATCAATCATGCCGTCAATGCTCAGTTGCGCCTGCGCAATCCGCTGTTTGTCTTCACCATCTTTTGTTTCGACGTAATACTCGATGGTGTGGCTGTTAAAGCCATCCGCCAGGGTGACGTAAATGCGAAAATGTTCAAAAAGGACGAAACAGAGTTCTTTGTCCGGCGCGCAGCTCATGGCGTGATGCAGGCGCGCTTTCGATAACGTGATCCCCTGAACCAGCGAATTGCAGTAGATGTGCCACTGGTCCTGTAGGCGACGATGCCGCTGTGCGATGTAATCGGCTTTCTCGCTTATTTCCCAAATAGTCATTGTCAGGTTACCCGTTTAACAGAGATGCCAGCTTTAAGCATTTTTTGTGCCAACTTTTAATTTATTGTTATTAAAGCGATTTTTAAGCTAAAGATGAATTTCGTCGCCGTGTCGACGTGTCATTTCGACATCATCGACATTATTCACCGCAGGGATAATCAACACTGGCACAATTATTGCTTGTAGCTGGCAATAGTTAATGGGAGGCGATATGCACGAAATAACCCTCTGCCAACGGGCACTGGAATTGATCGAACAGCAGGCCGCAAAACACGGCGCAAAACGCGTAACTGGGGTCTGGCTCAAAATTGGCGCATTTTCTTGTGTCGAAACCAGCTCTCTTGCCTTTTGTTTTGATCTGGTTTGCCGCGGCAGCGTGGCGGAAGGTTGTAAACTGCACCTCGAAGAACAAGAGGCCGAATGCTGGTGTGAAACATGCCAACAGTATGTGACGCTACTGACCCAGCGCGTCCGCCGCTGTCCACAGTGTCATGGTGACATGCTACAGATTGTGGCAGACGACGGTTTACAGATTCGGCGGATAGAAATAGACCAGGAGTGAGCGATGTGTACAACATGCGGTTGCGGTGAAGGCAACCTGTATATCGAGGGTGATGAACATAACCCTCATTCCGCGTTTCGTAGCGCGCCATTTGCCCCGGCGGCACGCCCGAAGATGAAAATCACCGGCATTAAAACGCCTGAATTTACCCCCAGCCAGACTGAAGAAGGCGACCTGCATTACGGTCATGGCGAAGCGGGCACTCACGCGCCGGGCATGAGCCAGCGTCGGATGCTGGAAGTCGAAATTGACGTGCTGGACAAAAATAACCGTCTGGCTGAACGCAACCGCGCGCGCTTTGCTGCCCGCAAGCAACTGGTGCTCAACCTGGTTTCCAGCCCTGGTTCCGGTAAAACCACCCTGCTGACGGAAACCTTAATGCGCCTGAAAGACAGCGTTCCGTGCGCGGTTATTGAAGGCGATCAGCAAACCGTGAACGATGCCGCACGCATTCGCGCTACCGGCACACCAGCGATTCAGGTGAATACCGGTAAAGGCTGCCATCTTGACGCACAGATGATTGCCGACGCCGCACCGCGCCTGCCACTGGACGATAACGGTATTCTGTTTATCGAAAACGTCGGCAACCTCGTGTGCCCGGCCAGCTTCGATCTCGGTGAAAAACACAAAGTGGCGGTGCTTTCCGTTACCGAAGGTGAAGACAAACCGCTGAAATATCCGCATATGTTTGCCGCAGCTTCGCTGATGCTGCTCAACAAAGTTGACTTGCTGCCGTATCTCAACTTTGACGTTGAGAAGTGCATCGCCTGCGCCCGCGAAGTCAATCCAGAAATTGAAATCATCCTTATTTCCGCCACCAGCGGCGAAGGGATGGACCAGTGGCTGAACTGGCTGGAGACACAGCGATGTGCATAGGCGTTCCCGGCCAGATCCGCACCATTGACGGCAACCAGGCGAAAGTCGACGTCTGCGGCATTCAGCGCGATGTCGATTTAACGTTAGTCGGCAGCTGCGATGAAAACGGTCAGCCGCGCGTGGGCCAGTGGGTACTGGTTCACGTTGGCTTTGCCATGAGCGTAATTAATGAAGCCGAAGCGCGCGACACTCTCGACGCCTTACAAAACATGTTTGACGTTGAGCCGGATGTCGGTGCGCTGTTGTATGGCGAGGAAAAATAATGCGTTTTGTTGATGAATATCGCTCGCCGGAACAGGTGATGCAGTTAATTGAGCATCTGCGCGAACGTGCTTCACATCTCTCTTACACCGCCGAACGCCCTCTGCGGATTATGGAAGTGTGCGGTGGTCATACCCACGCCATTTTTAAATTCGGCCTCGACCAGTTGCTGCCGGAAAACGTTGAGTTTATCCACGGTCCCGGTTGCCCGGTGTGTGTACTGCCGATGGGTAGAATCGACACCTGCGTGGAGATTGCCAGCCATCCGGAAGTCATCTTCTGTACCTTTGGCGACGCCATGCGCGTGCCGGGGAAACAGGGATCGCTGTTGCAGGCAAAAGCACGCGGTGCCGATGTGCGCATCGTTTACTCGCCGATGGATGCGTTGAAACTGGCGCAGGAGAATCCAACCCGCAAAGTGGTGTTCTTCGGCTTAGGTTTTGAAACCACCATGCCGACGACGGCCATCACTCTGCAACAGGCGAAAGCGCGTGATGTGCAGAATTTTTACTTCTTCTGCCAGCATATTACGCTTATCCCGACGCTGCGCAGTTTGCTGGAAGAGCCGGATAACGGTATCGACGCGTTTCTTGCGCCCGGTCACGTTAGTATGGTTATCGGCACTGATGCCTATAATTTTATCGCCAGCGATTTTCATCGTCCGCTGGTGGTCGCTGGTTTCGAACCCCTTGATCTACTGCAAGGCGTGGTCATGCTGGTGGAGCAGAAAATAGCGGCCCACAGCAAGGTAGAGAATCAGTATCGTCGGGTGGTGCCGGATGCCGGTAACCTGCTGGCGCAACAGGCGATTGCCGATGTGTTCTGTGTCAACGGCGACAGCGAATGGCGCGGCTTAGGCGTGATTGAATCTTCTGGTGTACACCTGACGCCGGATTATCAACGATTCGATGCCGAAGCGCATTTCCGCCCGGCACCGCAGCAGGTCTGCGATGACCCGCGCGCACGTTGTGGCGAAGTATTAACGGGCAAATGTAAGCCGCATCAATGCCCGCTGTTTGGTAACACCTGTAATCCTCAAACCGCGTTTGGTGCGCTGATGGTTTCCTCCGAAGGAGCGTGCGCCGCGTGGTATCAGTATCGTCAGCAGGAGAGTGAAGCGTGAATAATATCCAACTCGCCCACGGTAGCGGCGGCCAGGCGATGCAGCAATTAATCAACAGCCTGTTTATGGAAGCCTTTGCCAACCCGTGGCTGGCAGAGCAGGAAGATCAGGCCCGTCTTGATCTGGCGCAGCTGGTAGCGGAAGGCGACCGTCTGGCGTTCTCCACCGACAGTTACGTCATTGACCCGCTGTTCTTTCCTGGCGGTAATATCGGCAAGCTGGCGATTTGCGGCACCGCGAATGACGTAGCGGTCAGTGGCGCTATTCCGCGCTATCTCTCCTGTGGCTTTATCCTCGAAGAAGGATTGCCGATGGAGACACTGAAAGCCGTAGTGACCAGCATGGCAGAAACCGCCCGCGCGGCAGGCATTGCCATCGTCACTGGCGATACTAAAGTGGTGCAGCGCGGCGCGGCAGATAAACTGTTTATCAACACCGCTGGCATGGGCGCAATTCCGGCGAATATTCACTGGGGCGCACAGACGCTAACCGCAGGCGATGTATTGCTGGTTAGCGGTACACTCGGCGACCACGGGGCGACTATCCTTAACCTGCGTGAGCAGCTGGGGCTGGATGGCGAACTGGTCAGCGACTGCGCGGTGCTGACGCCGCTTATTCAGACGCTGCGTGACATTCCCGGCGTGAAAGCGCTGCGTGATGCCACCCGTGGTGGTGTGAACGCGGTAGTTCATGAGTTCGCGGCAGCCTGCGGTTGCGGTATTGAAATTTCAGAAGCGGCACTGCCGGTTAAACCTGCTGTGCGCGGCGTTACCGAACTGCTGGGACTGGACGCCCTTAACTTTGCCAACGAAGGCAAACTGGTGATCGCCGTTGAACGCAACGCGGCAGAGCAAGTGCTGGCAGCGTTACATTCCCATCCACTGGGAAAAGACGCGGCGCTGATTGGTGAAGTGGTGGAACGTAAAGGTGTTCGTCTTGCCGGTCTGTATGGCGTGAAACGAACCCTCGATCTACCGCACGCCGAACCGCTTCCGCGTATATGCTAATAAAATTCTAAATCTCCTATAGTTAGTCAATGACCTTTTGCACCGCTTTGCGGTGCTTTCCTGGAAGAACAAAATGTCATATACACCGATGAGTGATCTCGGACAACAAGGGTTGTTCGACATCACTCGGACACTATTGCAGCAGCCCGATCTGGCCTCGCTGTGTGAGGCTCTTTCGCAACTGGTAAAGCGTTCTGCGCTCGCCGACAACGCGGCTATTGTGTTGTGGCAAGCGCAGACTCAACGTGCGTCTTATTACGCATCGCGTGAAAAAGACACCCCCATTAAATATGAAGACGAAACTGTTCTGGCACACGGTCCGGTACGCAGCATTTTGTCGCGCCCTGATACGCTGCATTGCAGTTACGAAGAATTTTGTGAAACCTGGCCGCAGCTGGCCGCAGGTGGGCTATACCCCAAATTTGGTCACTATTGCCTGATGCCACTGGCGGCGGAAGGGCATATTTTTGGTGGCTGTGAATTTATTCGTTATGACGATCGCCCCTGGAGCGAAAAAGAGTTCAATCGTCTGCAAACATTTACGCAGATCGTTTCTGTCGTCACCGAACAAATCCAGAGCCGCGTCGTCAATAATGTCGACTATGAGTTGTTATGCCGGGAGCGCGATAACTTCCGCATCCTGGTTGCCATTACCAACGCGGTGCTTTCCCGCCTGGATATGGACGAACTGGTCAGCGAAGTCGCCAAAGAAATCCATTACTACTTCGACATTGACGATATCAGCATCGTCTTACGCAGCCACCGTAAAAACAAACTCAACATCTACTCCACTCACTATCTTGATAAACAGCATCCCGCCCACGAACAGAGCGAAGTCGATGAAGCCGGAACCCTCACCGAACGCGTGTTCAAAAGTAAAGAGATGTTGTTGATTAATCTCCACGAGCGGGACGATTTAGCCCCCTATGAACGCATGTTGTTCGACACCTGGGGCAACCAGATTCAAACCTTGTGCCTGTTACCGCTGATGTCTGGCAACACCATGCTGGGCGTGCTGAAACTGGCGCAATGCGAAGAGAAAGTATTTACCACTACCAATCTGAGCTTACTGCGCCAGATTGCCGAACGTGTGGCAATCGCTGTCGATAACGCCCTCGCCTATCAGGAAATTCATCGTCTGAAAGAACGGCTGGTTGATGAAAACCTCGCCCTGACCGAGCAGCTCAACAATGTTGATAGTGAATTTGGCGAGATTATTGGCCGCAGCGAAGCCATGTACAGCGTACTTAAACAAGTTGAAATGGTGGCGCAAAGTGACAGTACCGTGCTGATCCTCGGTGAAACTGGCACGGGTAAAGAGCTGATTGCCCGTGCTATCCATAATCTCAGTGGGCGTAATAATCGCCGCATGGTCAAAATGAACTGCGCGGCAATGCCTGCCGGATTGCTGGAGAGCGATCTGTTTGGTCATGAGCGTGGGGCTTTTACCGGTGCCAGCGCCCAGCGTATCGGTCGTTTTGAACTGGCGGATAAAAGCTCCCTGTTCCTCGACGAAGTGGGCGATATGCCACTGGAGTTACAGCCGAAGTTGCTGCGTGTATTACAGGAACAGGAGTTTGAACGTCTCGGCAGCAACAAAATCATTCAGACGGACGTGCGTCTAATCGCCGCAACTAACCGCGATCTGAAAAAAATGGTCGCCGACCGTGAGTTCCGTAGCGATCTCTATTACCGCCTGAATGTATTCCCGATCCACCTGCCGCCACTACGCGAGCGTCCGGAAGATATTCCGCTGCTGGCGAAAGCCTTTACCTTCAAAATTGCCCGTCGTCTGGGGCGCAATATCGACAGCATTCCTGCGGAGACGCTGCGCACCTTGAGCAACATGGAGTGGCCGGGTAACGTACGCGAACTGGAAAATGTCATTGAGCGCGCGGTATTGCTAACACGCGGCAACGTGCTGCAGCTGTCATTGCCTGATATTGCTTTACCGGAGCCTGAAACGCCGCCTGCCGCAACGGTTGTCGCCCAAGAGGGCGAAGATGAATATCAGTTGATTGTTCGCGTGCTGAAAGAAACCAACGGCGTGGTTGCCGGGCCTAAAGGCGCTGCGCAACGTCTGGGGCTGAAACGCACGACCCTGCTGTCACGGATGAAGCGGCTTGGAATTGATAAATCGGCATTGATTTAGCAGATGTGGTTATACTCGATCAACATTCAATGAAAGGAGGCAGTATGGCAGTTTCAGCAAGAAATCAATTAACCGGAACAGTTAGCGCAGTAGCAATGGGCGCTGTGAATGATGAAGTAGAACTGACGCTGGCAGGTGGTGCAAAGCTGGTGGCAATTGTGACTCACAGCAGCCAGCAAGCGCTGGGTCTGGCGAAAGGGAAAGAAGCGATTGCCCTGATTAAAGCCCCGTGGGTAACGCTGGCAACGGAAGGCTGTGGACTGAAATTCTCTGCTCGCAACCAGTTTGCTGGCAGCGTGTCGACAATCACCGAAGGCGCAGTGAACGCCACTGTCCATATCAAAACGGATGCGGGTTTTGAAATTGTGGCAGTGGTAACAAATGAAAGTCAGGATGAAATGAAACTCACCACTGGCTCGCGCGTTATTGCATTGATCAAAGCATCAGCCATCCTGATTGCCACCAAAGCGTAAACGCCTTATTTGCCGGAGAGTATGGCTCTCCGGCAGATTTATTTCTTTGGACGATATTTTTCTGGCAACTCCGGCACCGGACGCTTGTCATCGATGAGATGACGCACGGTTAAGATCGGATGACGCCACAGCATTCTCGGCCCGGCCCAACGCATAATCTGTTTCATCTCTTCACGCTTTGCAGGCTGGTAACAGTGCACCGGACACTGCTTACAGGCTGGTTTCTCTTCGCCGAACACACATTTATCCAGCCGCTTTTGCGCGTAGGCAAACAGCGCGTCGTAATGCTCCGGCTCCGCTGACGCCTGCGGGCATTTCGCTTGATAAAGATCGATCATTTTTTTAATCGTCAGTTTTTCACGAGAGATACGCTTGCCGGACATGCTGCCTCCATACTCTTAAGGTGTATTTATATTACAACTTAATTTGAAAGGGGACTATGGCTCTGAAGGAGGAGGTTTATTCAACCGACGCAATTTTGCGTACCTGCTTCATAAGCATCACGCAAAAGCTGCAAAACAGCATCTTTCCCGGAATCACCATCAAGAACTCGCCGTTCGCTTCTTCCCCTGAAATGATTAACTCCGGTATCATGTGCGCCTTATGTGATTACAACGAAAATAAAAACCATCACACCTCATTTAATATCAGGGAACCGGACATAACCCCATGAGTGCAATAGAAAATTTCGATGCCCATACGCCCATGATGCAGCAGTATCTCAAGCTGAAAGCCCAGCATCCCGAGATCCTGCTGTTTTACCGGATGGGTGATTTTTATGAACTGTTTTATGACGACGCAAAACGCGCGTCGCAACTGCTGGATATTTCACTGACCAAACGCGGTGCTTCGGCGGGAGAGCCGATCCCGATGGCGGGGATCCCCTACCATGCGGTGGAAAACTACCTCGCCAAACTGG
This sequence comes from Escherichia sp. WS547, assembly GCF_046486065.1. Lineage (NCBI taxonomy): Bacteria > Pseudomonadati > Pseudomonadota > Gammaproteobacteria > Enterobacterales > Enterobacteriaceae > Escherichia > Escherichia sp. WS547. The sequence continues at coordinate 105,788 of NZ_JBJQMA010000015.1, forward strand.
TGAATCAGGGCGAGTCCGTTGCCATCTGCGAACAAATTGGCGATCCAGCGACCAGCAAAGGTCCGGTTGAGCGCAAAGTTGTGCGTATCGTTACGCCGGGCACCATCAGCGATGAAGCGCTGTTGCAGGAGCGTCAGGATAACCTGCTGGCGGCTATCTGGCAGGACAGCAAAGGTTTCGGCTACGCGACGCTGGATATCAGTTCCGGGCGTTTTCGCCTGAGCGAACCGGCTGACCGCGAAACGATGGCGGCAGAGCTGCAACGCACTAATCCGGCAGAGCTGTTGTATGCAGAAAATTTCGCCGAGATGTCGCTGATTGAAGGTCGTCGCGGACTGCGCCGTCGCCCGCTGTGGGAGTTTGAAATCGACACCGCGCGCCAGCAGTTGAATCTGCAATTTGGCACCCGCGATCTGGTCGGTTTTGGCGTCGAGAACGCGCCGCGCGGACTTTGTGCTGCCGGTTGTCTGTTGCAGTATGCGAAAGATACTCAACGCACGACCCTGCCGCATATTCGTTCTATCACCATGGAACGTGAGCAGGACAGCATCATTATGGATGCCGCGACGCGTCGTAACCTGGAAATTACCCAGAACCTGGCGGGCGGTGCGGAAAATACGCTGGCTTCTGTGCTCGACTGCACCGTCACGCCGATGGGCAGCCGTATGCTGAAACGCTGGCTGCATATGCCAGTGCGCGATACCCGCGTCTTGCTTGAGCGCCAGCAAACTATTGGCGCATTGCAGGATTTCACCGCCGAGCTGCAGCCGGTACTGCGTCAGGTCGGCGACCTGGAACGTATTCTGGCGCGTCTGGCTTTACGAACTGCTCGCCCACGCGATCTGGCCCGTATGCGTCACGCTTTCCAGCAACTGCCGGAGCTGCGCGCGCAGTTAGAAAATGTCGATAGCGCTCCGGTACAGGCGCTGCGTGAAAAAATGGGCGAGTTTGCCGAGCTGCGCGATCTGCTGGAGCGAGCAATCATCGACACACCGCCGGTGCTGGTACGCGACGGTGGTGTTATCGCACCGGGCTATAACGAAGAGCTGGATGAGTGGCGCGCGCTGGCTGACGGCGCGACCGATTATCTGGAGCGTCTGGAAGTCCGCGAGCGTGAACGTACTGGCCTGGACACCCTGAAAGTCGGCTTTAACGCGGTTCATGGTTATTACATTCAGATCAGCCGTGGACAAAGCCATCTGGCACCCATCAATTACATGCGTCGCCAGACGCTGAAAAACGCCGAGCGCTACATTATTCCAGAGCTAAAAGAGTACGAAGACAAAGTTCTCACTTCAAAAGGCAAAGCACTGGCACTGGAAAAACAGCTTTATGAAGAGCTGTTCGACCTGCTGTTGCCGCATCTGGAAGCGTTGCAACAGAGCGCGAGCGCACTGGCGGAACTCGACGTGCTGGTGAACCTGGCGGAACGGGCCTATACCCTGAACTACACCTGCCCGACCTTTATTGATAAACCGGGTATTCGCATCACCGAAGGCCGCCATCCGGTGGTTGAACAGGTGCTGAATGAGCCGTTTATCGCCAACCCGCTGAACCTGTCGCCGCAGCGTCGCATGTTGATCATTACCGGTCCGAATATGGGCGGTAAAAGTACCTATATGCGCCAGACCGCACTGATTGCGCTGATGGCCTACATCGGCAGCTATGTACCGGCACAAAAAGTCGAGATTGGACCTATCGATCGCATCTTTACCCGCGTAGGGGCAGCGGATGATCTGGCATCCGGGCGTTCAACCTTTATGGTGGAAATGACCGAAACCGCCAATATTTTACATAACGCCACCGAGTACAGTCTGGTACTGATGGATGAGATTGGGCGCGGGACGTCCACTTACGATGGTCTGTCGCTGGCGTGGGCGTGCGCGGAAAATCTGGCGAATAAGATTAAAGCGTTGACGTTGTTTGCCACCCACTATTTCGAGCTGACCCAGTTACCGGAGAAAATGGAAGGCGTCGCCAACGTGCATCTCGATGCACTGGAGCACGGCGACACCATTGCCTTTATGCACAGCGTGCAGGATGGCGCGGCGAGCAAAAGCTACGGCCTGGCGGTTGCAGCCCTTGCGGGCGTGCCAAAAGAGGTGATCAAACGCGCGCGGCAGAAACTGCGTGAGCTGGAGAGCATTTCGCCGAATGCCGCCGCGACGCAGGTAGATGGCACGCAGATGTCTTTGCTGTCCGTACCAGAAGAAACTTCGCCTGCGGTCGAGGCACTGGAAAACCTCGACCCGGATTCACTGACTCCGCGTCAGGCGCTGGAGTGGATTTATCGCTTGAAGAGTCTGGTGTAATAACAATTCCCGATAGTCTTTTGCTATCGGGAATATTAACGACAACTGACGAATCAAATAAAAACACCCTGTATAATAGGAAATCTTATTTTACAGGGTAAAACCATGCCATCTACACGCTATCAAAAAATTAATGCCCATCACTATCGTTATATATGGGCCGTTGGTGATATTCATGGTGACTATCAATTATTACAATCCCGCTTACATCAACTCTCTTTTTTCCCTGAAACCGACTTACTTATTTCTGTCGGCGATAATATTGATCGTGGGCCGGAGAGTCTTAACGTACTACGCCTGTTAAACCAGCCCTGGTTTACATCGGTTAAAGGCAACCATGAAGCGATGGCGCTTGATGCATTCGAAACTGGCGATGGAAATATGTGGCTTGCCAGCGGCGGCGACTGGTTCTTTGAATTAAATGAGACGGAACAACAAGAAGCAATAAATCTGTTGCTGAAATTTCATCGCCTTCCACATATTATTGAAATCACTAACGACATAATAAAATATGTCATCGCACATGCAGATTATCCGGGGAATGAATATCTCTTTGGCAAAGAAATAGCGGAGAGAGAACTACTCTGGCCTGTTGATCGTGTGCAGAAATCGCTTAATGGCGAGTTACAACAAATAAACGGCGCTGATTATTTTATATTTGGACATATGATGTTTGATAACATTCAGACGTTCGCAAACCAGATTTATATTGATACCGGATCGCCGAAAAGCGGGCGGCTGTCATTTTATAAAATAAAGTAGTCTCATGCTTCTTCTGTGAAGCATGAGTAACCCGGTGTTATTGCAGGCCATTATTCATTTTTCGCTACCAGCAAAGAGAGATCCTGCTTCGCCAGCGCGCGACTGGCACTCTCCGGCAAACCGTCGTCTGTAATAATCTGATCAAACTCGCTTAATGGTAACGCCAGCCATGTCGCCACCTGACCATATTTCGTCGCATCACAGACCAAAACTCGCTGGCGGCTGGCACTGGCAATCGCCCGTTTCACCGTGACTTTATCTTCCGCTGGCGTAGAAATCCCCCGCACACTCCATGACGATGCAGAAATAAAAGCCTGATCAATCATCAGGCTGCGCAGCATGGTCGCAGCGGCTTCCCCGACACAGGAACGGTTTTCCCGACACACTGCACCGCCAGTGTGAATAATTGTGCAATTACTGTTGTCGAGCAAGTAGTCCGCAATAACGAAATCGTTTGTGACCACAGTCAGTGACTCCATGTGAATCAGATGCTGTGCTATCGCTAGCGTGGTCGTTCCCGCATCCAGATAGATACAACTTCCCGGCTGAACAAGACTTGCCGCCAGCTTGCCAATAGCCGCTTTTTGCGTCATTGCCAGCGCAGTTTTTACCTGATGAGAAGGTTCATGCGCCACGCGTCCCGGAGACTGGACGCCTCCGGACACCAGCACAACGGCTCCCTGCTGCTCCAGTTTTTGTAAATCCCGACGAATGGTCATATGTGACACATTCATTCTGTCCGTTAGTTCAGCAATACTGACAATGCCTTTTTCAGCTACCATCTCAAGGATGATTTGGCGACGCTCTACGGGTATCAACTTTTGCTCCTTCCTTTGTCCTGCTGACATTCTACGCTATTTGCCTGCGAAACGTGCGCGGCGCAACTAACGCTTAGTTCACATAAAATAACACACAATGTTAATTTTTGTGAATCAGCTCACCATATCGTTATCTTCCAGCGCCTATATTCACAATATCAAACAAAATATCACTTAAATTAACAAGGAGAGCAGATGAAAACGGGATCTGAGTTTCATGTCGGTATCGTTGGCTTAGGGTCAATGGGAATGGGAGCAGCACTGTCATGTGTCCGCGCAGGTCTTTCTACCTGGGGCGCAGACCTGAACAGCAATGCCTGCGCTACGTTGAAAGAGGCAGGTGCTTGCGGGGTTTCTGATAACGCCGCGACGTTTGCCGAAAAACTGGACGCTCTGCTGGTGCTGGTGGTCAATGCGGCCCAGGTTAAACAGGTGCTGTTTGGTGAAACAGGCGTTGCACAACATCTGAAACCCGGTACGGCAGTAATGGTTTCTTCCACTATCGCTAGTGCTGATGCGCAAGAAATTGCTACCGCTCTGGCTGGATTCGATCTGGAAATGCTGGATGCGCCAGTTTCTGGTGGTGCAGTAAAAGCCGCTAACGGTGAAATGACTGTCATGGCCTCCGGTAGCAATATTGCCTTTGAACGACTGGCACCCGTGCTGGAAGCCGTTGCCGGAAAAGTTTATCGCATAGGTGCAGAACCGGGACTAGGTTCGACCGTAAAAATTATTCACCAGTTGTTAGCGGGCGTACATATTGCTGCCGGAGCCGAAGCGATGGCACTTGCAGCCCGTGCGGGGATCCCGCTGGATGTGATGTATGACGTCGTGACCAATGCCGCCGGAAATTCCTGGATGTTCGAAAACCGGATGCGTCATGTGGTGGATGGCGATTACACCCCGCATTCAGCCGTCGATATTTTTGTTAAGGATCTTGGTCTGGTTGCCGATACAGCCAAAGCCCTGCACTTCCCGCTGCCATTGGCCTCAACAGCATTGAATATGTTCACCAGCGCCAGTAACGCGGGTTACGGGAAAGAAGACGATAGCGCAGTTATCAAGATTTTCTCTGGCATCACTCTACCGGGAGCGAAATCATGATCAAGATTGGCGTTATCGCCGATGATTTTACCGGCGCGACGGATATCGCCAGTTTTCTGGTGGAAAACGGTCTACCAACGGTACAAATTAACGGTGTTCCAACAGGTAAAATGCCGGAAGCAATCGACGCACTGGTGATCAGCCTGAAAACGCGTTCCTGTCCGGTTGTTGAAGCCACACAGCAATCGCTGGCGGCTCTGAGCTGGTTGCAACAGCAAGGTTGCAAACAGATCTATTTCAAATACTGCTCTACTTTCGACAGTACGGCGAAAGGTAATATCGGCCCGGTTACCGATGCATTAATGGATGCTCTCGACACGCCGTTTACGGTCTTCTCTCCGGCCCTGCCGGTCAACGGACGTACGGTTTATCAGGGGTATTTGTTCGTAATGAATCAACTGCTGGCCGAATCTGGGATGCGCCATCACCCGGTAAATCCCATGACCGACAGCTATCTTCCCCGTCTGGTTGAAGCGCAATCCACAGGGCGCTGCGGCGTCGTTTCGGCACATGTTTTCGAACAAGGTGTGGATGCCGTTCGTCAAGAGCTGGCTCGCTTACAGCAAGAGGGCTACCGCTACGCGGTGCTTGATGCGCTGACCGAACACCATCTGGAAATTCAGGGAGAAGCCTTGCGCGATACCCCACTGCTAACGGGCGGTTCTGGTCTGGCGATTGGCCTTGCCCGGCAGTGGGCGCAAGAAAACGGTAACCAGGCTCGCAAAGCAGGGCATCCGCTCGCTGGGCGCGGCGTAGTGCTCTCCGGTTCATGCTCTCAAATGACCAACCGCCAGGTAGCACATTACCGTCAAATTGCACCAGCCCGTGAAGTTGATGTGGCACGCTGCCTCTCAATTGAAACTCTGGCCGCTTATGCACACGAACTGGCAGAGTGGGTTCTGGGCCAGGAAAGTGTACTTGCTCCACTGGTTTTTGCCACCGCCAGCACTGACGCATTGGCAGCAATTCAACAGCAATACGGTGCACATAAAGCCAGTCAGGCAGTAGAAACACTGTTTTCTCAACTAGCGGCGCGGTTAGCAGCGGAAGGCGTGACACGCTTTATTGTCGCAGGCGGTGAGACCTCCGGCGTAGTCACACAGAGCCTGGGAATAAAAGGGTTTCATATTGGCCCAACCATTTCTCCCGGCGTGCCGTGGGTAAACGCACTGGATAAACCTGTCTCACTCGCCCTTAAATCTGGCAACTTCGGTGATGAAGCCTTTTTTTCACGAGCCCAAAGAGAGTTTTTATCATGAGCGATTTCGCAAAAGTAGAGCAGTCTTTGCGAGAGGAGATGACGCGGATTGCCAGTTCATTCTTTCAGCGCGGCTATGCAACCGGTTCGGCTGGCAATTTGTCGCTGCTTTTACCTGACGGGAATTTACTGGCGACACCGACAGGTTCATGCCTGGGCAATCTCGATCCGCAGCGGCTTTCCAAAGTCGCCGCGGATGGCGAATGGTTAAGTGGTGACAAACCCTCGAAAGAGGTGCTCTTTCATCTGGCGCTGTATCGCAACAATCCGCGCTGTAAAGCGGTGGTGCATTTGCACAGCACATGGTCGACGGCGCTTTCCTGCCTGCAAGGGCTGGACAGCAGCAACGTTATTCGTCCGTTCACACCATACGTGGTGATGCGGATGGGAAATGTCCCGCTGGTGCCTTATTACCGACCGGGCGATAAACGCATCGCACAGGATCTGGCGGAACTGGCAGCAGACAATCAGGCTTTTTTACTGGCAAATCATGGCCCAGTGGTTTGCGGTGAAAGCCTGCAAGAAGCCGCCAACAATATGGAAGAGCTGGAGGAAACGGCAAAGCTGATTTTTATTCTCGGTGACCGCCCGATCCGTTATCTGACCGCAGGTGAAATTGCGGAATTAAGGAGTTAATGCAATGCCTCGTTTTGCAGCTAATTTATCCATGATGTTCACCGAAGTGCCTTTTATTGAACGCTTCGCCGCAGCGCGAAAAGCCGGGTTCGATGCTGTGGAATTTCTGTTTCCCTATGACTACTCCACCCTGCAAATCCAAAAGCAACTGGAGCAAAACCATCTGACACTGGCGCTGTTCAATACCGCTCCCGGAGATATTAATGCGGGGGAATGGGGATTATCCGCCCTTCCCGGACGTGAGCACGAAGCACACGCAGACATCGACCTGGCACTGGAATATGCATTGGCGCTCAATTGTGAACAAGTCCATGTGATGGCAGGCGTCGTGCCCGCTGGCGAAGATGCTGAACGGTACAGGGCAGTATTTATCGATAATCTCCGCTACGCTGCCGACCGCTTTGCGCCACACGGCAAGCGAATATTAGTTGAAGCACTCAGCCCCGGCGTTAAGCCTCATTATCTCTTCTCCAGCCAGTATCAGGCACTGGCTATTGTTGAAGAAGTTGCGCGAGATAACGTGTTTATTCAACTAGATACTTTTCATGCGCAAAAAGTAGATGGCAACCTGACGCATTTAATCCGCGACTACGCCGGGAAATATGCGCACGTACAAATTGCCGGACTACCTGATCGACATGAACCGGACGATGGAGAAATCAACTATCCGTGGCTGTTCCGCCTGTTCGATGAGGTGGGATATCAGGGCTGGATCGGTTGTGAATATAAACCTCGTGGCCTCACCGAAGAAGGGCTTGGCTGGTTTGACGCCTGGCGCTAATTCGTTAAATCCCTAATTACAACGTACCCATACATCCCCCCATCTACGGATGGGGTAGGTTAACTATAACTTTCAGACAGGGTTTCCCATGTCCACAATTACATTGTTATGCATTGCGTTAACTGGCGTAATCATGCTGTTGCTGCTGGTCATCAAGGCAAAGGTACAACCATTCGTTGCTCTGCTCCTCGTCAGCCTGTTAGTCGCACTTGCGGCGGGTATACCGGCGGGCGAAGTGGGTAAAGTGATGATCGCCGGGATGGGCGGTGTGCTTGGTTCCGTCACTATTATTATTGGTCTGGGCGCTATGCTGGGGCGTATGATCGAACACTCTGGTGGTGCAGAGTCACTGGCTAATTATTTCAGTCGCAAGTTAGGTGACAAACGAACTATCGCTGCGCTGACTCTGGCAGCGTTCTTCCTCGGTATTCCCGTCTTCTTTGATGTCGGCTTTATTATTCTTGCGCCAATCATTTACGGTTTTGCCAAGGTTGCCAAAATATCGCCACTCAAATTTGGCCTGCCTGTCGCTGGAATCATGCTAACTGTTCATGTGGCGGTACCGCCGCATCCAGGCCCTGTCGCCGCAGCGGGGTTACTCCACGCAGACATCGGCTGGCTAACCATCATCGGTATTGCGATTTCTATTCCCGTAGGGATTGTTGGCTACTTTGCAGCGAAAATAATCAATAAGTGCCAATATGCGATGTCGGTGGAAGTACTGGAACAGATGCAACTGGCTCCGGCCAGTGAGGAAGGCGCGACAAAATTAAGCGATAAAATAAATCCACCGGGCGTCGCGCTGGTCACCTCGCTAATTGTTATTCCTATCGCGATTATCATGGCGGGTACGGTTTCCGCAACACTGATGCCGCCTTCGCATCCCCTGCTTGGTACGCTACAGCTGATCGGCTCACCAATGGTAGCTCTAATGATTGCGCTGGTGCTGGCATTCTGGTTATTGGCTTTACGTCGCGGCTGGAGCTTACAACACACCAGCGACATTATGGGCTCAGCCCTTCCCACCGCGGCGGTAGTGATTTTGGTTACTGGTGCTGGAGGGGTATTTGGCAAAGTGCTGGTGGAATCGGGCGTCGGCAAAGCCCTTGCCAACATGCTACAAATGATTGACCTGCCTCTGTTACCAGCCGCATTTATTATTTCACTGGCGCTGCGTGCATCGCAGGGGTCAGCAACCGTAGCAATCCTGACAACCGGCGGGTTACTCTCAGAAGCGGTGATGGGATTGAATCCGATTCAGTGCGTATTGGTGACGCTGGCAGCCTGCTTTGGTGGGCTTGGCGCGTCACATATTAATGACTCAGGGTTCTGGATTGTGACCAAATATCTGGGGTTATCGGTAGCAGACGGTCTGAAAACCTGGACAGTGTTAACGACCATTCTCGGTTTTACCGGATTCTTAATTACCTGGTGCGTATGGGCGGTAATTTGACCTTAATAAAAAGGTCCGATGGGCATCGGACCTTTTATTTAGCGCTTACCTTCCGCCAGCAGCGGCGGGATGCTCGGCACCATCGGCGCGTCATCAATATCTTTCTGTGTCATGCGGAACGCTTCGGGATAATGTTCGCGGCTGGTGCGGCGTAGCGGTTCGGTATCGCGCCAGGTATAGAGGCAATGCTGGCACTGGTAGACCGTCCAGACATCTTTTACCGGCGATTTCGCCATCACTTCAATCTGTTCATCAGCACAACGTGGACAAATCATCTTGTTCTCCTTATTTACGTGCGGCCAGCATAGCGGTCAGTTTTTCAGCCCAGGCTTTGGTTTCCGGTAAATCCACCACCGGCTGGCTGTAGTGACCACGGTTGTCCGGGGCGACAGGCGTGGTGGCGTCGATAATCAGCTTGTCGGTGATACCGGCCGGGCTTGAGCCGGGGTCGAGTTCCAGCACGGACATATTCGGCAACTGCACCAAATCCCCTGCCGGGTTCACTTTCGAAGAGAGCGCCCACATCACCTGCGGCAGGTTGAACGGATCAACGTCTTCATCGACCATAATCACCATCTTCACGTAGCCCAGACCGTGTGGCGTGGTCATCGCACGCAGGCCCACCGCGCGGGCAAAGCCACCGTAGCGTTTTTTGGTGGAGATAATCGCCAGCAGGCCGTGGGTGTACATGGCGTTCACCGCCTGCACTTCCGGGAACTCGGCTTTCAGTTGCTGATACAGCGGCACGCAGGTGGCTGGCCCCATCAGGTAGTCGATTTCTGTCCACGGCATGCCGAGGTACAGCGATTCGAAAATCGGCCTGGTGCGGTAAGAGACTTTATCGATACGCACCACGGTCATGTTACGCCCGCCGGAGTAGTGCCCGGTAAACTCACCGAACGGCCCTTCGATTTCGCGTTTACGACTTTCGATGACCCCTTCGAGGATCACTTCTGAACCCCACGGCACATCAAAACCAGTCAGCGGGGCGGTGGCGATCGGGTACGGGCTTTCACGCAGCGCGCCTGCCATTTCGTACTCGGACTGATCATATTTCAGCGGCGTGGCCCCCATCAGCGTGATGATCGGATCGTTACCCAAGGTGATGGCAATCGGCAGATCTTCACCGCGTTCTTCCGCTTTATGCAGATGCAGGGCGATATCGTGCATCGGCACCGGTTGCAGGCCGAGTTTACGTTTGCCCTTCACTTCCATACGATAGATACCGACGTTCTGCTTGCCGAAGTTATCCGGGTCGAGCGGATCGCGGGAAACCACGCACGCTTTGTCGAGATAGAAACCGCCATCGCCATCGTTTAAACGAAACAGCGGCAGGATATCGAACAGGTTGATCTCGTCGCCATCGACGGTGTTCTGCGCCCAGGCTGGATTGGCGCGGCGCTCCGGGGCAATCGGGAAGTTATCCCAGCGGCGGATAAACTCATCAATCTGCTTTTTGACCGGGGTGTTTGGCGGCAGGCCGAGGGAAATCGCGTGGTTCTGCCAGGAACCGATGGTATTCATCGCCACACGGGCATCGGTAAAGCCGCGAATATTGTCAAACCACAGCGCGGGCGCGCCGTCGCCGATACGCCCGGTGGCGTTAGCTGCTGCTGCCAGATCCGGTTCCGCGTTCACCTCTTCGCTGATTTTCAGTAACTGTCCGTGGTCATCAAGCGCCTGTAAAAAGCTGCGTAAATCATCAAATGCCATTATTCATTCTCCTGAGAAAAATTCCGGACCTGCGGCAATCCTTGCCAGCGCCTGGCGTGGGGATGTTCGAGGCCAAATTGATCCAGCACGCGGGCTACCACGTGGTGGACAATGTCATCTACCGTTTCGGGATGGTTATAAAAGGCAGGCATCGGCGGCACCATCGCCACGCCCATGCGTGAAAGTGCGAGCATATTTTCGAGATGGATGGTGCTAAGCGGCATTTCACGCGGCACCAGCACTAGTTTGCGGCCTTCTTTGAGCACGACGTCCGCCGCGCGCCCTACCAGGCCATCGGCGTAACCGACACGGATACCGGCGAGCGTTTTCATACTGCACGGAATAACGATCATGCCGTCGGTACGAAAGGAACCTGAGGAGATGGTCGCCGCCTGATCCGCCGGGTTATGACTGAAGTCTGCGAGGGCAGCAACATCGCGAGCGCTGTAAGGCGTTTCCAGTTCAATGGTGGTTTTCGCCCACTTCGACATCACCAGATGAGTCTCGACATTCGGCATCTCCCGCAGCGCTTGCAGTAATGCCACCCCAAGAGGCGCACCGGTAGCCCCTGTCATCCCGACGATCAGTCTCATTGTTTATTCTCTTAATTGTTCGTATACGAACGTTATTATTAAAATACGCCTCTGTTTTCATCGCGGCAAGCACTGAAAAGTAACAACATCTTCTTCGTCACTGAAAAACCGCTATGATAGCGGCAGATAGTTTGCCCGGAGTTTACATGGCGTTACGAAATAAAGCGTTCCATCAGTTACGACAGCTTTTTCAGCAGCACACGGCTCGCTGGCAGCACGAGTTACCTGACCTCACCAAACCACAGTACGCGGTGATGCGCGCCATTGCTGATAAGCCTGGTATCGAACAGGTGGCACTGATAGAAGCAGCAGTCAGCACCAAAGCAACGCTGGCAGAAATGTTGGCAAGAATGGAAAATCGTGGCTTAGTCAGACGTGAACATGACGCCGCTGACAAGCGGCGTCGCTTTGTCTGGCTGACTGCCGAAGGAGAAAAGGTACTTGCTGCGGCGATCCCCATTGGTGACAGTGTGGATGAGGAATTTTTGGGGCGTTTGAGTGCAGAAGAGAAGGAGCTGTTTATGCAGTTGGTGCGCAAGATGATGAGCAAATAGGATGCTGATTGCCGGGTAGGACGCTGACGAGTCTTATCCAGGCGACAAAACACACCGACTTCCCAAACAAAAGAATAAATATCCTCCGGCATAGCCGGAGGTTTTTCAAATGCGCCTATAAGGCTCTCTTACCAGCCGCGCCCTAACAGGCGCACACGATCTGACATTTGCATCCAACTTCGTT